>DNFT01000078.1:16418-21455 GCA_003486385.1 Eubacterium sp.
ATAAATATAATACGTTATACACTCGTACATTAAGTTGGCATGTTTTAACCCCCGCAGCAACAATATTCATGTATAAAAATATTTCTGAAATTATATACTCACATTAAAAATATTTAAACATGAATTAAATGTCCATTGTCTATTTATCAGTTGTGTTCCCGTGTGATGCAATCCTGTACAAAATTCATATACGGCACATCATCCTTAAAATACACACCATGCACCTCATAGCCGGACACTTTGGCATTTATTATATCACATAATATTTCTTTTGTAACTACCTCTCCCGGAACAATAAACGGTATTCCCGGCGGATATACATATCCGTAATCTCCTGAGATATCTCCGGCTTCTGCAGCCTTCATCACCTTAGGCATATCAAATGCCTGTGCAATGGTATATTTTTTTTCAATCCTTCTCTGTCCCTGTGTCCATATTCCGGATTTTTTATTCCTTATATTGAATACTTCCGCTTTTCCATCTTCAGCCGGATAATTATGTTTTAATAAATTCCTACATATATACTCATCTATTTCCGAGAGTGCCACTGCAAGCCTGTCAAATCCCGCATCGCTATCCATGCAGGAGGTCATCGCGAGACAATACCTTCCCAATGACATTTCAAGCTGCAGTGCATACTTATTTCCCAACATATCATATATCTCCCTGCCGGACATGGCACCACTTTCCGAATAGATTACAAGTTTTCCACGGTCATAATCATATATTTTTTTCTTATCCACATTTTCTGTGAGTTCGGGCGCAAAAATGTGAATATCTTTCCATTTTTTTGATTTTTTGTGGATTCTATCTATTTTATCCATATAGCTTTTAAAGAGCTCATTTCTATTTTCCCTGCGCTCTAATACGCTCACGCATTCATCCACGGATGCCATAAGCACATATGATGGGCTGCTCGTCTGGTATAACCTTAGAAAATATTCCAGTTTGTCAATGTCCACTCTTCCGCTTATAACAGCCTCCGATGACACATGTAATAATGCGGTCTGTGTCATCCCCATAAGCGTCTTGTGTATGCTCTGAATTACAATATCCGCGCCGTGTTTTATTGCAGTATCCGGAAATCCATCTGCAAGCCCGAAATGAGCCCCATGTGCCTCATCGACAATGAGCGGAATCCCCGACTCGTGTGTTATCTTTGACAGCTCAGCTATATCACACACAATCCCCTCATAGGTCGGAGATGTTATATATACCGCCTTATACTTACCTGTTATCTCACTTTTTTCTTCATCTTTATACCCCTGCATACTGCAAGCATTGCTTGCAGTACTGCCACCAATAAGTAGTTTGAAAGTTTTTCTTTCAAACTTATAACTACAGCGGTTTTTTTCGTGGTTTTCATTTTCTGTTCCGGGGTCAGCTTTAGTACACGTTAAAATATTTCTAAGTTCCTCCGGTTCAATCGTTGCATTCATTCCAAGCCATTTAATATACTCAGGATAAATGTAATCAGCCTCTAACCCGCGTATATATACAGCATTGTAAGCGGACTTATGGCTGTTTCTTGCCATGAGGATCCTATCCCCATACTGTGTAACCGCAGATATCGCAGACAATATACCGCAAGTACTTCCGTTTACAAGAACATAGCTCTTTTCAATAAATTCATGCTTTTCATCGTACATGCCTGATATCCTGTTCTCAAGCTGCTTTATCATTCCGTCAGGATTATGTAAATTATCATATCCGTCTATTTCTGTTATATCTATATCGTAAGGATTAATAAGTTCCATCCTCCTTTTATGCCCGGGCATATGGAATGGGTATACATGTTGTGTGTTCAGCTCATTTATCTTATCAGCAAAGCTTTTCATAAAAATCCTTACCTCCGTTGACTTATCAAAATTATTAAATGCTGTTCTGTTCATCGTCAAATATTATTAAATCAGGTATTATTAAATCAGGTATTATTAAATCACGTTTTAAATTGTATGATGTTGGGGTCAAAACATGTGCTATAAACTTAGCGTATATAATGTGTTGTATTTATGCATATTACGACTTTTGGGAGAAACTTAGATTTTTTTAGAACTATGCTAGGTCCCTAGCCCCCAATAGCATGGATGCTGATTTAGAAGAATGCATACAGGGATGTATGCCGGCTTCGGTGGCAAAAGTATAGAATATCTTTCTCAGAGTTCTTAGGACATCTTGCTTCGGACAACGGAGCTGATGTGCATAAATATAATACGTTATACACTTGCATATCAAATTAGCAAATTTTACCATCAACATCCTTTTATAGAACTACAATGTTTCACGTGAAACATAAAACATTAAAAAAATTTGTATTCTTTGCAATTAAATTGTAGTATTTATAATTTAAAGCTGTTATAATAAAAACCAGTGAGTCATTTATAAAGTTTTGTATCAGATTCTTGAAGTTTATTTCATCAATCAGGTTTTTGAATATAGAATGCAATTCCTCATTTTTGTACAATTATAGGATGTTGAGGTCAAAACATGTTCTATACATTCATATATTAAACTTGCATGTTTTGCACCCAACATCATTATATATTATTGATAAAACAGCGTGGAGCAGATTGCGTATATTCATTTCATTACCAAGCTTCTTGGCTTTACCAAAGAATCTATAAAGTGAAACAATAATGTGATAAAAGCTCTCAAAGAGCTTAGGGAGTACACAGCATGATAACAAAATCTATAATATGACTTAAAATGAATTAAAAGGTAGGATATGCAAATGGGAAGAATTATTGCAGTAGCAAACCAGAAGGGTGGAGTGGGTAAGACCACCACAGCAATTAACCTGTCATCCTGCCTGGCAGAGCTTGGACAGAGGGTTCTTGTTGTTGACACTGATCCGCAGGGAAATACAACAAGCGGTCTGGGAGTAGACAAGGATGCAGCGGAGTTGACAGTTTATCAGTTGATGATTGGTGAATGTCAGATCAGAGAGTGCATTGAGCATACTCAATTTGAAAGGCTTGATGTGATTCCATCGAATGTGAATCTTGCCGGAGCAGAGATAGACCTTATCGGAATAGAGGATAGGGAATATATACTAAAGAAAGCACTTGCAGAGGTGAGAGAGGAATATGATTTTGTAATACTTGATTGTCCACCGTCTCTGAGCATGCTTACTGTAAATGCTATGACGGCAGCAGATACTGTGCTTGTACCAATCCAGTGTGAATATTATGCGCTTGAAGGATTATCACAGCTTATGCACACGATAAGCCTTGTGCAGAACAGACTCAATCCCGATTTGGAGATGGAAGGTGTCGTATTCACAATGTATGATGCAAGAACAAATCTGTCTCTTCAGGTTGTCGAAAATGTTAAGGAGAATCTTAAACAGACAGTATATAAGACTATAATTCCAAGAAATGTAAGACTTGCTGAGGCACCAAGCCACGGACTTCCGATAAATTACTACGATTCAAAATCGGCAGGTGCGGAGAGCTACAGATTGCTTGCGCAGGAAGTAATTCATCGCGGAGATGATAACTGGGAATATTAAATCAATTTTATGAAAATATGCATACTCATTCAATAATTTTTAATATTGTAGAGTTAGTACAGCTTGCCGGAGAAATAAAGCTGAAAAATATTTAAAGAGTAGCTGTATAATAAAATTTAAATGAAGTTGGGAATCAAAAGATGCAGAATTAATTAATGTACGATTACATAGAGTATGTTTTATTATATATAGAATGTTTTATTGCGTATAGAATGTTATATTGCGTATAGAATGTTATATTGCGTATAGAATGTTATATTGCATAGAGAATGTTTTATTACATAGAGTATGTTATATTGCATAGAGAATGTTATATTGCATAGAGAATGTTTTATTACATAGAGAATGTTTTATTGCATAGAGTATGTTTTATTGTATAGAGAATGTTATATTGCATAGAGAATGTTTTATTATATAGAAGATGTTTTGACTCAAAAATCAGTAAATGTTACAATGTGAATATTTAAAATCCGGAAAAGCATAAGAAGAAAAGAGGTACATGATGACAGCAAAGAGAGGACTTGGAAAAGGACTTAATTCACTTATACCTGAGGATAGTAAAGTTGCCTCTGAAGTAAAGCCGAAGGTAGTTGAGAAGATAGTTGAAAAGGAAGTAATAGTAAAAGAGCCTACTGAGATAAAGGTAAATATTAATTCGGTTGAGCCGAACCGTGAACAGCCGCGAAAAGCATTTGAGGAGGACTCATTAGAAGAGCTTGCCGAATCAATAAGGGAATACGGTATATTACAGCCATTGCTTGTTCAGAAGAGAGACGGATATTATGAGATAATAGCCGGAGAAAGAAGATGGAGAGCAGCTAAAAAAGCAGGACTTAAAGAAATTCCGGTTGTTATAAGGGATTATTCAGACCAGAAGATTGTCGAGCTTTCCCTAATAGAAAATATCCAGAGAGAGGATCTCAATCCTATCGAGGAGGCGCAGGCATACCAGAGACTCGTAAAGGAATATAACCTGAAGCAGGACGAGGTAGCTGACAGGGTGTTCAAGAGCAGGGCAGCCGTAACCAATTCCATGAGACTTTTAAAGCTTGACAACAGAGTACAGCAGATGCTCATTGACGATATGATTTCAGCAGGGCATGCCAGAGCGCTTCTTGCAATCGAGGATGGAGATAAGCAGTACAATGTCGCCATGAGAATATTTGATGAGAAGCTTAGCGTGAGAGAGATAGAGAAGCTTATCAAGGATATCGCAAGCGGCAAGGACGAAAAGAAGGAAAAGACGATACCTGCCAATGATTTTGTGTACAGACAATATGAGGAAAAGCTGAACTCTGTGTTTGGAAGCAAGGTTATTATTCATAATAAGGATAATAATAAGGGAAAAATTGAAATCAACTATGGTTCCAGAGAGGAATTCGAGAGAATTATGGAGTTGATTGAGAATGGACATGTTAAATAGACTGTATATTTTATATAATCTGAAAAGCAGAAAAGAACACCGGCGTATGCAGCAACAATAAAAGTATAAATATATGAGAGATAAGTTTGAAAGAAAAACTTTC
>DNFT01000078.1:21615-25226 GCA_003486385.1 Eubacterium sp.
AGTATGCAGGGGTATAAAAATGATATATTATATGTTCTTTACTGTGAAAACAGATAGAAAGTATAAGGTATAATTAAAAAACGGAAGTAACACAACTAAAGTTAATATGTGTAAATTTACATTTTATATCAAAGAATAGATAAGGAGAAAAACATGGAAAAAATATTCAACTCAGACATGTTCATGCTATGCCTATGTATAGCAGTTGGTGTGTTTGCGTTAATAAGTATAGTAAGCCTTGTGCTGCTGATAGTGACAATGGTAAAATTAAAAAAGATGCGACAGAACTATAGACTGTTTATGAACGGCAAAACGGCAGAGAATCTGGAGGATGCAATGCTTGACCATTTTGCCAAGATTAAGGATCTGGTCAAGCTGACTGATAAACATACCAATCAGCTTGCTTCCATAAAGGAAGAGATGAAGACAGTGTATACGAAGCTTGGAATTGTCAAGTACGATGCATTCAATGAGATGGGTGGAAAGTTAAGCTTTGCACTTGCAATGCTTGATAACAGCAACAATGGTTATGTGATTAACTCAATGCATAACAGGGAAGGCTGTTATACATACGTTAAGGAGATAATAAAGGGAGAATCATTTATACCGCTTGGTGACGAGGAGAGTAAGGCGTTAAGTCAGGCGATGGGAACGGATATACCGGTGTAAAATACTATATTTTATAAAGTATATCCTCCAAGAATTAGGCTCAAAACCTATTGAAATATAGGGAAATGTGGTGTATCATAAACAACAGCAGTGTCATTTAAAATATTGAAAAAAATGAGCACAAGCGTGCAGAAAAGAGGAAAAGAACATGTTAGATATGAAATTTGTCAGAGAAAATCCGGAGCTTGTTAAGGAGAATATCAGAAAGAAATTTCAGGATTCCAAGCTTCCTTTAGTAGATGAGGTTATAGCACTTGATGAACAGAACAGAGCTGCAAAGGCAGAGGCTGATGGACTCCGTGCAGATAGAAATAAGCTTTCAAAGCAGATTGGCGCTCTTATGGGACAGGGCAGGAAGGAAGAGGCAGAAGCTGTCAAGAAGCAGGTGGCAGATAATGCCGCAAGACTTGCTGAGCTTGAGCAGAAGGAAGCAGAGCTTGAGGAGAAGGTTAAGAAGATAATGATGGTTATTCCTAACATCATTGACCCAAGCGTTCCTATCGGTAAGGATGACAGCGAGAATGTAGAAATCACACGTTATGGTGAGCCGGTAGTTCCTGATTTTGAGGTTCCATATCACACAGATATAATGGAAGCATTTGATGGCATAGATCTTGACAGCGCAAGGAAGGTTGCAGGAAATGGTTTCTACTATCTTATGGGAGATATAGCGAGACTTCATTCCGCAGTTATAGCTTATGCGAGAGATTTCATGATTAATAGAGGCTTCACATACTGCGTACCACCTTTTATGATTAGAAGTGAGGTTGTTACCGGAGTTATGAGCTTCGCAGAGATGGATGCGATGATGTACAAGATTGAGGGAGAGGATCTCTACCTTATCGGAACAAGTGAGCACTCCATGATTGGTAAGTTCATTGATACAGTTCTTCCTGAGGACACACTTCCAAGAACACTCACAAGCTATTCACCATGCTTCCGTAAGGAGAAGGGTGCACACGGTATAGAGGAGAGAGGTGTATATAGAATCCACCAGTTCGAGAAGCAGGAGATGATAGTTGTATGTAAGCCTGAGGACAGCAAGATGTGGTTCGACAAGCTCTGGCAGAACACCGTTGATTTATTCCGCAGCATGGACATCCCTGTAAGAACACTTGAGTGCTGCTCAGGAGACCTTGCAGACCTTAAGGTTAAGTCAATCGATGTTGAGGCTTGGTCACCTAGACAGAAGAAGTACTTCGAGGTAGGAAGCTGCTCTAACTTAGGAGATGCTCAGGCAAGAAGACTTAAGATTCGTGTTAAGGGTGAGAATGGCAATTACTTTGCACACACTCTCAACAACACTGTTGTCGCTCCACCAAGAATGCTTATCGCTTTCTTAGAGAACAACTTAAATGCTGATGGTTCTGTAAATATTCCTGAGGTATTAAGACCATACATGGGCGGCATGGAGAAGATTGAAAAGAAGCATTAATTTATAATACGCTTAGTTTGCTGACCGCCTCCACTGTGTAGAGCGATGTGGCGGGAGCCTGCCTTATAGCAGAAGAGCTGTAGGCCGCTTATGATACGCGTGACAAAACTATATAGCAGTGTAAGCGGGCAGCAGAGTGAATTGCGATTATCCGCATGATAGAAGAGAGGAGTGCTCATGCATTTATATTTAAAAGCTGTGGGCTTAGGAAGTATAAATACACGTAAGGAATACGATAAACTCATAAAGTATGTTATAAAAGAGAGTATCGAAAAAGGCACTGTACAGTATTCGGATGTGCATTATCTCCCCGGAGATAGTGTATATCCGGCTCAGATAAAGCATTATTTTAATAAAGTAAGCGGTATATCCGTTAATGGATTCTATAATCCGGCAAGAAGGAGCTTCAAGCCGGATTATGTCTTTCCTTTTCTTGATGGCTCAGTTGAGAGCTATGAGAGCGAGGTATCCATAGGAAGAAAAACGGAGCGAGTGGCATTTAATGCCTTGTGCGACGAACCGGGCAGGGGAATTGCACTCATTTTTCACCTGAGTAATCCGGTGGATTATCTGCTAAGTAAGCCTATTCTGGCCGATTACACAGATAAGACAGTGAGAATATCGGCTATGTGCAACGAGGGAACGGTTTTGCTGCCTGTAAATAAGAGCGAGCACCAGCTTGACAAGAGCAGGGCAGCGACAGCCGCACGCAATAACCTGATAAATCTTGCTAAGAAGGGCGACACATCCGCTATCGACAATCTAACGATAGAGGATTTAGATACTTATACAAGCATTTATAAGAGAATGCGCAATGAGGACATATTCACTATAGTGGATTCGTCATTTATGCCGAGTGGGTTTGAATGTGACTGCTATTCGGTTGTCGGGAACATTGTTGAATCAAGACAATTTAACAATGACTATACCGGAGAGACTATATATGTGATGACACTTGAGTGCAATGATATAATATTTGATTTATGTATAAACGCTAACGATGTAGTCGGAGAGCCTGCTGAGGGCAGACGCTTCAAAGGCAGAATATGGCTCCAGGGACAGGTAGAATTTTAGTATTCACAGGTGTATTGGAGTATTTGTGTCATATATAGACATAATACTCCGTACTTTGATAAATTAAAGTTAATGTAACTATTCAGAACCACATTCGCGAAACTGTTCTTTCATAGCTTACTTTTTGCTCAGGTGGTTACTTCGCCAAAGAAAGTTTCATAAATTTGCTCATTCATGCAAGCATGCCTCGCAGATTTATGAAAATTGCCCCTGCTCTGAATAGTTACAAGTTAATGGCAATTTTTATATAAAACATATTGTAAAATGTTGTTAAATATGATATAATATTAAAGTTAGTTGATATTGTTTCCTTAGTTAAATGGATATAACAGCCCCCTCCTAAGGTTGTGCTCTACCAGCTGCCTTACGGGGAAAAGTGATCGTTGCCAGTCTCAATTTAATATAAGTCTCTGTAGCTCAGCAGGATAGAGCG
>DNFT01000125.1 GCA_003486385.1 Eubacterium sp.
TCTTATAGTCCGTATTTGTATTTCCACATACCTACTTTTTTCTATGTTAATTGAATTCATTGTCTATATACAGACAACTAACATGCACAAAATCGGTACTAAGATGCATGATAATTCAATCTGCTGCTCCATACGCTGTAAAATACAGTCAAAATTATCTCTTTTTCTTTTGTAATGTCGGTACAATGCCACAATTAATATTTTCTCTAAAATAAATAAACGACCATTTACGTTTTGATAATAGCAAACGGTCATTTATTTGTAAAGATTATTCTTTTTGTTTATATTATCTCTTTTTATAAATCACAAGCTCCGGATTTTCACCATTCTTCTCATATGTACATACGAGAAGAAAATCCATACCTGCAAGAATACCGAAGCACCTGTCTCCTCCAAATTCAGACTCCAGTTGATTGCCCAGATAGGTTTTCTGATCATCAAGGAATTTCACTTTTTGACCATTAGGCAGAGTATATTTCAGATTCACATATTTCCCCACAAGTGCATTTAGTCTGTCTACCCTTGGAAGTCCGTCTATATGCAGCTCATTTATTTCATTTATCAATTGCATTTTAAACTCTTCAAACTGCCCATTGTCACTAAGTTCATCATCCCTGTTCCAGTAATCTAACTTTGGAAGCATTTCATTCAGATAAGAACGTGCCTGTTCTTCGGTAAAGTTTTCATTTACCATATTCTTTACACACACATCAATCAATTCATCCATATTATTATATGTGTATGTTCCATCTGCATAGCACCATTTACAATACTCCTCATTTAATGTGCCATCCTTATCACGTCCCAATATGGAATCATCATCAATCGGCATCCCGCAGCACTGGCAGATCAGCTTTCTGGGTTCTCCCAAAAGCGTATTGATTGAAACATCAAATTCTTTCGATAAGAGCTTAAGTGTATCAGTGTTTGGAACTGTATCACCATTTTCCCAACGTGATACTGCCTGCCTTGTAACCATGATTTTATCTGCCAGCTCGTCCTGTGACATTCCTCTTTCAGTACGAAGTTTCAAAATAATATTTTTTGTTTCCATAGTCGTCACCTCCATAGCCATATCATACAGACAAATTCATGTTATGAAAAGCAACCTGCTGTTGCCATACCCGGCGTAATATCCGGAATATACACGAACATAAAAAAGGAGCATATTTATCCGCCTGGCTGCCTCTTTCAAATTTATCTCAATATATTGGCTGCCCTTTGGATTTCCTACATATCCGTTTGGGATAAGTACCTTGTCCTCTGCCACTCCATTGCACCATTTACTGATCTGTTCTCCTTACAGAAATGTTGGTTCTAACATGACTTTTTCTCTAACAATTCAGCACCATACCCACATAGAAACGAGCAGGCAATAATCAATACTATCTTTATTGACGATTATTTAAGTCTTGCCCTGTTTCTTCCAAGGAAGGTGTTGAACTCGTCAGGTGTCCAGACAGGCTCAATTCCCCTTGTGATATCCTCGACCGTAATCTCGGCATCGCCATTGTCGATATCGATTATTGTGTATAGGTCGTTGCCCATTCCAAGCTCCTTCATGTAGGAGAGCTGTCTAAGACCATGTCTTGTCTCCACGCGCTCTATCATGGCTTTTCCGCCGCCCTCAGGCAGATTGTAGATGACATCCACGCAGGCATTGTCAACAGCAAGAATATCATAGCCTGCAAGAATTCCGACATCCGGAGTCACGACATGCTCAGCCTCACACCCCTCACAGTCACAGGAGACAGACATATTTCTCATAACATTGATATATGATACATGTCCCGCAAAGTGGTCGATTGTGCCCTTGGTTGACTCTGTCATTCTCTCCATGAACGCTTCTTTTCCGATAGACCACATATTGTCAGAACCCGGTATTGTATGAATCTCTCCCTTTCCGATTCTTCCGTCTGCGCAGCCGATTCCGATGTTCTTGTTAGAACCTCCGAAGCCTCCCATGGTGTGTCCCTTAAAGTGTGTGAGCACAAGCAGTGAATCATAATTCGGAAGATTCTTTCCGACATGAATCTCATCAAGCCACTTACCTCCCTTGACAGGGAATGTCGTCGCACCATCCTCATCAAGAATATCCACCGGGCAGAATGTCCAGCCATTAGTCTCAAGAGTCTTTCTGTGAGCCTCGGTTGTGTATCTGCTTCCCTCATAATATGTATTAGTCTCAACTATCGTAGCATCCGGCAGCTTATCATTATATAACTCTTTAACCCAAGGGCGCGGTATGATATTAGGTCCCTCAGCCTCGCCTGTGTGGAGCTTGATTGCCACCTTTCCTTCAATTCCCTTTGACACACGGTCATAAATCTTCTTAAGACCCTCCGGAGACAAATCTCTTGTAAAATATACTACCGACTTCTCACCGGTTCTTTTTTCATAAGGAACATATAAATTGCCGTCAGTTCCCGGCACTGCATTCTTATCAGACATTGTAAATGCCCCCCCTTTTCATAAAGTAAAGCGGACCTAAGCATCCCCCTTACCCACCGCTTAGTGCTCTACACACTTGAAGCGGGGGATTGCTTATTCTGCATTCAATTCTGATTGAATTATAGCACTTAAACCTTACTTTAGGTCAATAGCGTTTTTACCTATGTTATTATTTTTTCCCCATGCTCAAACAGCAGTTCATTCAGCATATATAAATCGTATCCGTTACTCAACGCAAACATTATACAGACATCCCTCTGAACCCTTGGATATAATGTTCCAGCTCCGCTAAGGCGAAGAACTCTCTGCGCCTCCTCACAGTTGAGCGGAAAGCCCATGCATATCTGAATCAGTTCATGGCTAATTAAAGGGAACAAAAAGAAAGGAAAAACCAATCCAGACGGTATCAGCGGCAAGCTACAAGAATAAATTGTGATTTCACAAGATTGGTGCTATAATAAGAGAAAAGTTCCTGCCGGGGCAGCCGCCCCGGTGGTATGGATAGAAAGGCAGGAAAACAATATGCACATCAGCTATAAACCACTCTGGCACACACTGTTAGAGCGTGATATGAGGAAAGAAGATTTAAGGCTTGCCGCTGGTATGACAACGAATATGATTGC
>DNFT01000076.1:0-1833 GCA_003486385.1 Eubacterium sp.
GTGAACTGAGTTCACCTGATGGGCAGCGAAAAAGAGGAGGTGAACTGAGTTCACCTGATGGGCAGCGAAAAAGCCGAGGTGAACTGAGTTCACCTGATGGGCAGCGGAAAAGCGGAGGTGAACTGAGTTCACCTGAGGAGCTGCAGGAAAGCGGAGGTGAACTGAGTTCACCTGATGGGCAGCGAAAAAGCGGAGGTGAACTGAGTTCACCTGAGGAGCAGTGGAAAAGCCGAGGTGAACTGAGTTCACCTGAGGAGTTGCAGGAAAGCCGAGGTGAACTGAGTTCACCTGATGGGCAGCGAAAAAGCGGAGGTGAACTGAGTTCACCTGATGGGCAGTGGAAAAGCGGAGGTGAACTGAGTTCACCTGAGGAGGAGCAGAAAAGCCGAGGTGAACTGAGTTCACCTGATGGGCAGCGAAAAAGCAGAGGTGAACTGAGTTCACCTGAGGAGCAGAGGAAAAGCAGAGGTGAACTGAGTTCACCTGAGAAGTATAAATAAGCTCCTGTGTTGAGAATTGTGCTGCTCTTAGCTGGGTAAAGCATATTTTATTTTTTCGTTATGTGAGCATACCCCACGGCATTCATTCATCCCTATCAAAAAACGATAGGGCTCATGAATGCATCCCCATACCGAAGGGATGGCATGGGGCAGGAATAGGGCGATGAACGCCGCCTATACGGATTGCTGGCAAAGCCAGCAACCAAGGGCATTTCAGAGGTGATGCATTTGCGTATTTCAGGTGTGATATCGTGCATCACTTTATGTCAAAAACTAGTGCAGATAGCGTATTTATTGAATAAAATGTGATGAAATAGCAATAATATTAGCATATACGATATTGTTATGACCTTGCGAGAGTGTAAAGAGAAGCTTGAATAAGATAAACTAATACAGAGAATATGTGTTATGTTTATAGTGGATGAATGTTTTTATAAAAAAAGGGAATACTTGCTTTTGGCTAGTGCATATGCTATAATGGCATTAGCTAAAAAGGATATAGTTCCATGGGTACACAAAGCGAAAGCCCCAGAGGTCGCAACTCTGGGGCTTTCTTTAGGCTAGTTGTCACTGTCATCTCCGTCTAACCATTTGCAGAGATAGTAGCTAACTACACCTGCCATGACGGAAACCAAAAAGGATATAATAATTTCCACGAGTACACCCCCTTTCTGTTGCCAGATTGGGTGCGACAACGATAATCATTATATCATAAAAATGTAGAAAGTTACAATACACATAAACGTGTTGAGATGAACTGAGTTCACCTCAACACGTTTATTAATGCTCAAAATCCGGTGAGGAATGTTCCTTGCTTTTCTTATATGCATCAATACGTGCTTCCTTTGAGGTCGGTTTTGAATGAATGAGCAGCAGATGAATTTGATTGCGGCGGTCACTTAATGCACTCAGAAAATGATATGCCAGTGAAAATGAAGCTGATATTGCCATAGAGTGCTTCATATTGTTGTAAAATTCGATAGTTTTCTTTGCATGCTCATTTCCATTGGCTACGGCGTCATTCAGGTATTTTAAGCCTAGTGCTTCGTCTTTATCTACACCGTGGCCAAAAAGATAGATTGAGCCAAGCCTTGACATTGAATAGGAGTCGGAATCATTCTTAATACAGTCTTTATAAAGCTGAATGGCTTTTGTAATATTATACCGGCTATGTGTGGAATCGGCATAGAAATCGGCAAGGGTGACTTTAGCAAAGCTATTCCCTTCATCGATTGCATTGTTGAGATAATGCAATCCTAATTCGATATTTTTTTCAACACCTTTACCTTTAAGGTATATAGCCCCAAGCTTGTACATTGAAAATGTGTCAGGT
>DNFT01000076.1:1914-2130 GCA_003486385.1 Eubacterium sp.
TTTTCGGCACAATCTTTATAAAGTTGAATGGCTTTTGCCATGTCATACATGTCATGTGTGGAATCTGCATAAAAATCTGCAAGGGTGATTTTGGCAAAGCTATTCCCTCCATCGATTGCATTGTTGAGATAATGCAATCCTAATTCGATATTTTTTTCAACACCTTTACCTTTGATGTATATAGCCCCAAGCCTGTACATTGAAAATGTGTCAGGT
>DNFT01000076.1:2172-4251 GCA_003486385.1 Eubacterium sp.
TTTTCGGCACAATCTTTATAAAGCTGAATGGCTTTTGCTATGTCATACATGTCATGTGTGGAATCTGCATAAAAATCTGCAAGGGTGATTTTGGCAAAGCTATTCCCTCCATCGATTGCATTGTTGAGATAATGCAATCCTAATTCAATATCTTTTTCAACACCTTTACCTTTAAGGTATATAGCCCCAAGCCTGTACATTGAAAATGTGTCAGGTTCATTCTCATTTTCGGCACAGTCCTTGTAAAGCCGAATAGCTTTGTTCATATCATAAAATTCATTATCTCCATTGGAATAAATACCGGCCATGGTAATTTTGGCATATTTATTTCCACTTTTGGCTGCATGGTCGAGGTATTGCAGACCTAAGACAGTGTTTTTTTCAACACCATTGCCATTGAAATATATGGAACCTAGTCTGAACATGGAGAAAGAGTCGCTGTCATTTTCGGCACAGTCTTTATAAAGTTCAATGGCTTTGTCCATGTTATAAAGTTTGTTATTTGAATCGGAGTAAATACCGGCCATGGTAATTTTGACAAATTTATTTCCAGCGGCAATAGCAGCGTTAATATATTTCAATCCAAGTTCAACATTTTCATCAACACCCTTACCGTTAAGGTACAAAGAACCTAGTTTAAACATAGCCATAGAATCGGCATTAGTCTCAATGCATTCTTTATATATATCAATGGCTTTGTTTATGTCATATATTTTATCATTTTCCTGATTGGCATATAAATCCGCCATTGCTATTTTTAAATAGGAAGGGGCATGAGATTCTCCTGTTTCGGGGTCGGTATACTCATTGTATGCTTTGATATAATACTGTTCTGCACGCACCGGGTCATAATGTGGGCTTGTTTTGTCAGAACATGTTTTTCCAAGAGCATAGTATGCATTCTTATTTTTGCATTCAGCAGATTTCATAAAATATTTATAGGCCAGCTCAACATCCTTTTCACAACCCTTCCCCTCATAATACAACTTTCCGATTTTATATAATATACTTCCATTAAGATTAGTATCATTGTCCTTTTCGCTTAGAAAGCCATCAAGTGCAGTCCGGTAGTAACTATTTATTTCATTTTGAGTGGATCTATATGGGAATATAGGTCTTTCAAGATGTTGTGCATATTCATAAGCTGCGTAAGGGTTTTTATTGCTCGCACTTTCAAGCAGCTTAAGGGATTTTGCATATAGTTCAGGTGTGAGAGGAGTGGTTTTCTCACTCAGGTAAATATTGGCAAGGGCGTATTGGGCATATGCATTATCATTAAGGCAATTTTTATAATATGATATTGCATCATTATAATTGATTTCACAACCAAGACCGCGCTCACTCATTTTGCCAAGGTGGTAGCTTAGAAAGCTTTCCTGTTGTTCCGGTGTAAGCACAGATTTTTCATTATCCCCCTTTTTATGCTCTTTATGATTTGAAATATAAAGTTCCGGATGTTCGAAAATGTTTTTAAAGTTATTATATGACAACGTATAGAGCTTATCGGATATTTCCTTATCATAAATGGGATAGGATTTGCTGTTGTATAATCGTGCAAGTAAATATGTTGCAGGCAGGTATCCTTGATTATGATACGATATAAGGGCATCAAGAATAGTGTTAAACTGAGTGGTATAATTAGGATCTTCTTTATCAAGAGAGTAAAGCGAGTTGCGTGTTCCCTTAAAAGCAGCAGTCCATTCTAATTTAGGCTGCTTAACATTATCATATATTTTTCCATTGATGAGGTGAACTGAGTTCACCTGAGAAGTGACTTCATCGTAGAGGTGAACTGAGTTCACCTGAGAGTCATCCTCATCAGAGAGGTAATTAGAGCTCATCCGGAAGAACTCCTCATCAGAGAGGTGAACTGAGTTCATCTGTGGAATATCCTCATTAGAGAGATAACCAGAGCTCATACGGAAGAATTCCTCATCAGAGAGATGAACAGAGTTCATCTGTGGAATATCCTCATTAGAGAGATAACCAGAGCTCATACGGAAGAATTCCTCATCAGAGAGATGAACTGAGTTCACTTGAGAGCTGTCCTCATCGTAGAGGTGAACTGAGTTCACCTGA
>DNFT01000076.1:4308-25396 GCA_003486385.1 Eubacterium sp.
TGAGAGCTGTCCTCATCGTAGAGGTGAACTGAGTTCACCTGAGGGTTGTCCTCATCGTAGAGATGAACTGAGTTCACCTGAGAACTGTCCTCATCGTAGAGGTGAACTGAGTTCACCTGAGAGCTGTCCTCATCGTAGAGATGAACTGAGTTCACCTGAGAGCTGTCCTTATCGTAGAGATGAACTGAGTTCACTTGAAGATTGTCATTATGCAGAGGTGAACTCAGTTCACCCGACAAGTTCTTTTTTTGAATAAGTGAAAGAGTGATGGCAGATTTAAGGATTGAATTCGCAAGTCTTTTCCGGATATCTTCATCAGCAACGGTTTGGTTTGTAGCTTGATGGTTAGTGCTTCCTGAATAGGTTGTTGATATATCGGAGACGGCTTTCATATATGCGGTATATTCTTTATTAACTGCCGGAATCTGTATAACATCTTCCACAACTTTATCGACAAGTATTTTGCATTTTGGCGGAAGAAGTTTATATTTTAAACTTCCCCTGCCGGGAAGGGAATTAACCAGTTCAATCAGATCTGAGGACATGTGCTGAAGCTGCTGTTGTGTTATGCGCTCAGGAATATGGTTAAAATCAATGTCAAGACTATTCATAAAGGAACGTGCTGCACCGATGGTTGCATCACGATATTGATTTTTTTCCGGGAGAAACATTTCGCGTTCGGCTTTAAACATTTGTCCGGAAAGGAATTCACGTATTTCATTCTGTTTTGATACATGAATATATGATGACATGACCTTGCCGTCTGTCCGCCAGAATGTATAGTGACAGTGTGGGTGCCCCTGCTCCATGTGAACTGCGGCACACCATTTAAGCGCAGTTAAGGGAATTCCAAAGCTGTTTCCGACATCATTCATAACAGAGTGCATGTATTTGACCCAGGTGTCTTTTTGGTTATACCCAAGCGCTACAGCATCTTCTTCGGACAATGATACAATGCCTCTATAGACATTTACACCGGCATCGGTTACATCTCTTACCTCGTGAGCCACTTCGGTGATGTTGTTAAATTCAAAATTGCCAAACAAGCCTTGACTGTTCTGGCGTTTGGCAATGTAATAAATGTATTGGGAGTTGGCAGACGGTTCGTCAGGTGTAATATCTTCTTCGGTAATAGCAGTGAGCTCATCAAGCTTAACGTCTGTGAGGTCTACACCGGGGCGTGTCCCTATATATACAATATAGTTCAGATTTTTGAGCGCGGCATGTGATTTATTGGGATTGTAGCAGCGGATTTTAGACATTAAAATATTGTGTGGCATATAAGTCCTTTCTTAGTTACAATTGGGGATTGACAAATTAGGTATAATGTGGTATACAATAATTAACTGATATATGTTTCTTCTTTGGGCAATTGGAGCCCTCTAGATCGAAGCATATATCAGTTTTGTTTTATCAAGGTTCAAGGGTAGCAGCAACATCGTCACATCGAACCAGTTCCTGCTCTTTAAGTTCGTTGCCGATGGCATTTATATAAGGATTAGAGCTATCAGTAATATATTCCTTGCTTATATCATCAAGGGTTGCATTATGATATTTTTTATAGTACAGCAATTGTTTGTAATTATTTATTAATTTCTCAGTTTGATTAAAGCAGTTGCTTTCTAGATCAGATAAAAAGTGTGATATAGCAGTTTGGTATTTATCAGTGTTTAAAGTCTGTTTGACATTATCAACAGAATATGGTATGCTGTCATCGTAGCTGATATATGTTTCCTCTTTGGGCAATTGGAGCCCTCTAGATTGAAGCATCATATCAGCTTTTTCTTTGTTTGCTGCAATTAGATTGTTCTGAGCAAGTTGTGAAGATATATAATTATATATATGGTCTTTTCCATACAAGCTGCTTATTCTATTGACCATATGTTGCTTGTTTACTTGCTCCAGCGCAACAGCAATCATGATACCATGTCCGGAGCTGTCCTGAAGGTCGGTTATACAGATGAGAGAATGTTTCTCAGTATTTTTAAATATCATCACCGGGTTCTCAAGCTGAAATGGAAGCTGCTCAATAATATTTCTATCGAGAAGGTGCCCGTGGTATATATCATCGGGCGAGCCAATACATTTATTAAGGGTTTTTATGTTTATTGTGAGTTCCAGGCTGCTGTCAGCTCCGGAGACTGCAAGAGCATTGGTTGTCATGCCAATGACAATAGGCTGTGTACGGTCGATTGTACCATTATAATATTTTTCAATCTGTTCCATGTAAGCAGTATACCTGCCTTTCAGGATTAGTTCTTGATTATCATTCATATTATTCCTCATCCGAAACTCTGCTTTTCGTATATCGAACCCCTTTTTTACGTGCATCTTCATAAACTGCGGCAACATCCTCCTGCAGCTCTACAGGAACAAAGCGTGCGATGGCTTCTGCGGTCAGATATGCCGCGGCTGAGGCCTGTATGCATGTCTTGGCAGACAATGCGGCAAGACGTTCTATTGACGGCTGCATTACGATCCTTAACTGTTCCCTTATGATGGCGCTTATGTAATTTATATTTGATTCTGATAAGTTTCCATTAAGCCCGGCTTCCGTGTACCGGCGCACAGTTTCCGATATTGATATATGATTTTTGTCTGATATATTTTTTAAAAGCTTATATGTTTCACTGTCAAAGGTGACGGTAATGCGCACTCTGTCCATATTCAATGTGTTCTCCCTCCGGTTATGTCTGTAGGTTAGTTTTCTATTCCTCTTTTAGGGCAAGAGCAAGCTTGTCATACATGCTGTCCTGCTGTCTTGTTGTGTATTTCATATATATAGTTGTTGTTCCAATACGTTTATGTCCCAGCCACCACTGGATATCCTTTGTGTCAAATCCATATTCGGCCAGTTCGATTGCTCTTGTGTGACGGAGAACGTGAAAGTGCTGCTTGCTTGCCGGAATATCGGCGCGCATGCAGTGATACTTCATGATCTTATCAAGACTTTTTCGTGACAATGCAGTGCCTTTCTGGCTTACGAAAAGGTATTCAGATTCCTTATATTGTGTATCACGGATATTCAGATAATCATTGATGGCAGCCAGCACGCGTGGGTCAATGATTCGTATTGTATTGTCATTGCCTTTTTTTAGTCTTGTGCAGTAGATACTTGATTGGAGAGTATCGTAATCATCCATTTTTAAAAGACACACCTCTGTGGCTCTTAATCCGCAATATTCAGCCAGATATATAATTGCGCGGTTCCTTACCGCGTGCCGGCGCTCATCGGTGTCAACTGAACCGAACAGGCGCCCTTTTTCTTCCTGTTTAAGAAATTTAATTGTACTCAATTTATCACCTCGTAAATTTGTAAAAAGTGGACAAAATAAGCATTTTGTCCCCAAAGAAGGGAGGCACATTGAATAGGGATGGAACGAAGGGAAAAAAGAGAAAAATCAGATGGCTTTTGTCATCAGCTCTTTTCATCCTGCTAATCAGCCCATGGCTGGGCTATCTGCTGACGCAGTTTTTAAACGCTGCGGCAAGTGGTAGTATCAACCATACAATTTTAGATGTCAATTACTTTCATGCTTTATGTAGTCAAAAAAATGGAAGTACGGCAACCTTTAGTGTAGTAACAGGTGTTTTAATGTCCTGTGTGGTTGCATTGATTACCACAGACAGGACATCGAAACTATCATCTGTCGGGATGATGAAGGTGACAGATGATATATCAATTCCGGTTTCGGCCGGAAATGGCCAGCACGGAAGTGAACGGTTTCTGACAGAAAAGGAAAAACGTGATTTGTATGCCGTTTACACACCGGGAGAAAAATTTACCGGGAAAGCAGGTCTCGTTATCAATCATGAAAAGATAGGAAGAAAGGAGCGGTTTTATTACATAAAAGATGAACTGCACTCATTGGTTATAGGAGCAACCGGTGCAGGAAAAGACAGAAGGGTAATGTTACAGACGTTATTTCTCCAGATTATGTCGGGAGTGTCGATTGCACTCTCAGACGTCAAGGGAGACATGTACTGTTATACCTCAGATTTTGCAAGAAAAAATGGATATGATGTTGCAGTGCTTGATTTAAGACAGCCGGAGAAGAGTGACAGATATAATTTTCTCCAGCCGATACTTAATGCGCTGGCTGAAGGAAATACGCCAAAGGCAATAGATGCTACCTGGGACTTGGTATCAGTGCTTGTCGGGCAACAGAAGGGAGAACCCCTCTGGTATAACGGGGAGACAGCGACGATTGCCGCAGCAATTCTCTGCGTATGCCTGGAAGCTCCGCCGGAATATCGCAACATGGCTAATGTCTATTATTTTATTGCATATATGTGTAAGTCAGATATGTATGGACAGATGCTGCTTAATGAATATCTGAATAATCTTGATGATGACCATCCTGCAAAGGGAGTGTTTGCGATGGCTCAGATCGCAGCTTCCAAGACGAGGTCATCATTTTTCACATCGGCATTAGGAACGCTTAGATTATTTACCAATCCTAATATTGCAGCTATGACATCTGTAAGCGATTTTGAATTAAAAGATATAGGCAGGGAAAAAACCATTCTGTACATGATTGTACCGGATGATAAAAAAACTCTATATCCGCTTGTTTCAATTATGGTGACACAGTTATACAGTCAGCAGATTGAATTGGCGAATGAGTATGGACAGAGACTTCCGGTAGATACGGATTATGACCTGAACGAACTTGGAAATTTCCCAACCATTCCGTGTCTTGGAAATATTCTGTCGGCTGGTAGAAGCCGTGGAATAAGGGTTAATGCTGTGATACAGGACATTCAGCAGATGGAAAAGAATTATAAAGAGGACTTCAAGAATATAAAGACTAACTGTCAGGTAAAGCTGTATCTGAAGTCTGATGACCCGGACACGCTTAAGATGGTTTCGGAATCTCTTGGCAATTATACAGTCAAGAGTGTAGGTGCCTCAAATAGTGTGAACACAGACAGAATCAATGGTGGTAATTTCTCTAATTCTTCAAATCTTGGGGGAAGAAAGCTTCTTGAACCGGCTGAGGTAGGAAGAATTAATTCACCGTATGCCATATGTCTGATGACCGGCAGATATGGGGCGGTGAACAGACTTCCGGATATAAGTGAAACCTTCGTAAATAAAGAGTTTGGAATGGGAAGCAGACAGGAGAATATAGAGCTTATCCAGAAGTTTGAAAAATCAAGAGCGATCAGGGAACTTCCGAAGAACATTCCATTATGGGGTATATGGAACACAATAAAAGCTGAGCAGGATGATGGAACTCAGATAAAAAAGAAAAGGGTGTCATTCCTAAAGGGTGATGAGGAGTGACGGAAAGGATGAAGATATGATTTTGGCAAATAAAATACTGCAATCAGCGTTTTTTCAAAATTTAAAAACATTGGTTACAGATTCAAAGGAGGCATTGTTAGCATTTGAAGGAGTGTTTGTAATACTCCTGATAATCTGGCAGCTGCTTTCAATGCAGGGTGCTACGGCATCACTTGATGACAATGCAGCGCAATCAGCGACTCAGAAATATATTAAAAGAATTAAAATCATTGTTATAGTGGGTGTAATTATATTGTGTGCTACAGCATTATTTACACTGATTTTGAGTTATTTCAAATAAGGGGAATGTGTATGTACATGATTCTGGCTGCTGTATGGCCGTTTAACAAAATACAGGAATGGTTCCAGGAGGTAGTGACAGATATAATCAATGGAATTGTAAATCTAGTCGGGCTTGCTTTTGCTGAGGGCGGTTCATTTATGAACGATGGTCTGATATCTAAGACATTTGAAGCGACACAGGGAGTAGCATTGCTGCTGATAATTTTATTGTCACTTAAGCATATATTGGATACATACATTTTAGAGATCGACGGCGATGCGGATTCAGACCCACTGATTGTTCTTGTCAGAAATTCAAAAGCAATGCTTGTAATAAGTGCTGGCGGACTTATTACGAATTTATGTATTAAATGGAGTGAAAGTCTGTGCAGCTATATAACAGGTGCAAGCTCATATTCATATACGGATGTAGGCTTTACACTTGCTCTGTTTCATAATTTTGTGACAATGGGATGGTTTGCAATGGGCTTTATAGTTGTTTTTGCTGTTATCCTTTTAATATGCTGCTTTGTTGCAATGATAAGAGGTGTTGAACTCGGATTAATGAAAATACTGCTTCCGATAATGGCATGTGATTTGACTTCGATACGTCAGGAGAAATGGAATAATTTTATAGCTTCGTTTGTTGTGGTAGCATTCGGCTATATTGTTCAAATGGTGATATATAAACTCGCGATTACATACGCTGTTCAAAGTGATATTCTTTCGCTTTTGAAAGCTTTTGTATGTTTATTTTTCTTTATAAAAACACCTAACTGGCTTCAGAAGTTTGCATACAGCTCAGGTCTAAAGGACACCGCGCGGAGCGGAATGTATTTAGGAATGATGATGGGGAGACGTTTATGATTTTACTTGATGTGACGGATACATCATTCGGGCAGGATATTATGGCAGTGACCAATAAATTGGTCATTGTCATCTGCGTGGGAGTGGCTCTTAAGATAATTCAGACTTTATATGCTCTGGCAGGCGAGAGTATCACGGTAGACAAGGCAAAAAATAAAATCAAGCAGCTTTTTAAGGTAATAATAATAGCCGTGTCATTATCTGAGCTGTCCGATACCATTGTAAATGGATATCTGCTCAGCCGGGTAGACCAGAATCAAGGCTCAATAGCTCTGGTCAATATATTCAGGTACATGGTTGTTTTATTTAAAGATCTTATAGGAGCAGCTACAGTAATGTCCGGCTCCATATCAGTGGTTTTGCTGATTATTAAACTGATGGAAATTCAGCAAGCCTCAGAGAACGATGTTGCGGAGTTAAAAAAACAAGCAGTAAGAATCATTAAGATAGGAGTGCTGATAACTTTAACATTGGGAATAGTTACAATGCTGTGTGACCATCTTGGAGTCCGCTTAGGTTAGGGTAAAAAGGGTGAAAGATTATGAATGACGATGACAAAAAACTTTACATTCCGGTGAATGTACTTGAGACAAAGGATATCATCCCCGGAATCGGAGGAAAAGAGCTTGCTGCTATAGGAATTACAACCGCTGTTGGTGTGATTATAAGCATAATAGTATATGCCGTAAATAACAATATGCTTACATGCCTTATGATTATCGCCTTTGCAGGCTCGGCTGCGTTTATTGCGGTGCGCCGCGATAATCATAACGAAAACATGATTGACAAGATATTACAGATTTACAGATATTCTAATGCACAAAAACGGTTTGAGTACGAATATATGGGGATTAAATCACCATGGGAGGATGGACAATGAACAAGGTAATATTGATGGGCAGATTGACAAGGGATCCGGATGTGCGTGTGACTGCCGGTGAGAAGCAGATGACTATTGCAAGATATACGCTTGCAGTCGACCGCAGGAGAAAAAGTGATAACGGAGAGCAGACAGCGGATTTCATATCCTGTGTTGCATTTGACCGTGCGGCTGAGTTCGCTGAGAAGTATTTTCATCAGGGGATGAGGGTTTTAATTACCGGGCATATCCAGACAGGAAGCTACACCAATAAAGAAGGTCAGAAGATTTATACGACAGATGTGGTTATTGAAGATCAGGAATTTGCAGACAGTAAAGCAGGTACCGTTCCTCCGGCTGCTGTTTCACCCGATGGATTTATGAATCTGCCTGAAGGAGTTGAAGATGAGGGACTGCCATTTAATTCATAGGAATTTAAGAAATACGGGAAAAAGAGACAAAAACAATATTCCGGTTTATGAGGGCGATGTACTGAGAAGCCGGCTTGATAATCTGTTTCCTGAGAATGTCACTGTGAAAACAGTTATCTGGCTTAACAATCGATTCCTTCTTGTTCAGGATGGCTGCGAACCGGATGAGATATTTGATGGTGATATCGAGATGTCTGAGGTTATTGAAAATGTTATATGTAAGGAGCTGATCAGATGACGGCAAATGAATTTACTGGAGTTAAGGATATAAGGGGATGTTTTTTATATAGAACGGACGGATACATCATGTCATATCTGAGAGTGTACTTTCTCAATCTTGATCTTTTAAGTGAAGCAGACAGACATGCCAAGACAGAAGTACTCACACGTTCCTTTGAGAGTGAGAAGAAGAACTTTGTATATGAGGCTTATCCGCGGGAGATTGATCTTGACAAGTATAAAAATGAGCTTAAGGACAGATACAAAGAGGAACTAAACCATATCGGGAAGAGACATATTCTTACCATTATGTTAAATGAAGCTATTGAGCTTGCAAGCAATGGTGAGAACTTTGAGCATGTCCACTTCATAAAGCTGTGGACATCACCCGGCAGGAACAGGCTTGATTCCGAGAAAGAGTTAAAGGATCGATTATCGGATTTCCAGAAGCGATATGCGGCAGTCGGTGTACGAACAGAGATTTTGGGAGAACAGGAAATTATTAAAATGTGTGCGCTGTACGGAAATGCCGTGCAGGCTGTATATGATGTTCCTGTAAATAATTTGATTTATGAACAGATAGGAAGGTTGTAATGATGCAGATTTTTGCCAAAAAGAAAAATACAGCAACAGGATCCGTGGAACTGAAGGAAACATCAGATTTAAACGAGCACATTTTGAACATAATTACTCCTTCAGGAATAGATTATGACAGCACGCATGCCAATATAGGCGAAAATGTGGGGAAGATTTACTGCATATCAAGATATCCGGCCGAAAATATCAAATATGGCTGGCTGGCGGCACTCTGCCAGCTTGAAGGAACCATAACATCAATAGAGTTCAGGCGAACTGATGCAGATAATCTCATTGATGTTTACAACAAAAAAATAGCACAGCTGAAGGGAGACAGAACAACAGCAAAGGTTGAATCTGATAAGCAGTTGATTGACAAGGCAATTAAGGACCTGGAGGGCTTGATTCAGAAAATTGCTGTCCAGAAGGAACCCGTGGGCTACGTAAATATAATGCTTTACATACGCCACACAGATAGCCGCATGCTTGAGGATAGAATAAAGCGCGTATCCGGTGCTGTGGCAGTTGCTCAATGTAAACTGCTCAACCTTAAATATAAACAGCTGCAGGCAATGAAATGTATGGCACCATATGGAATCCCTTCACAGCAGGTTGCCCGTATGGGTGAACGCAACATGCCGATATCAACATTTCTTGGAGGATTTCCAATGGCGAATGCCGGCATAAATGACCCGGGTGGATATTGGCTTGGCAGAACATCAAGAACAAATCGTGTAGTGATACTTAATCAGTGGATAAGAAGCAATGACAGGGTGAACAGCAACTGGTTTATAAGCGGTCTTCCAGGTTCGGGAAAGTCAACAGCAATCAAGAAGATACAGACCTGTGAGTATTCCTTTGGAACAAAGATAATTACTCTTGATCCGGAGGAGGAGTATGTTGACCTGGCTGCCCATCCGGATATAAACGGTGATGTCATTGACTGTGCCGGAGGTTCCACAGGACGCATCAATCCCCTGCAGGTGAGGTATTCGCCGAGAATAACAGAGGATGATCTCAATGACGGAGAGAATCTTAACGATTATATGGTTTACGGTGAGGAGATGGGAATATCTGATCTGGCTCTTCATATTCAGAATCTGAGGGTCTTTTTTAAATTATATTTTGGTGCTGAGAGCTTCGATGCCGGAATAAAAACGGCATTGGAGGAATGCATTATTGAGGTATATCGTGATTTTCATATCACATGGGATACAGAGATTGCTTTTTTACAGCCGGAGGACTATCCGGTAATCCGTGATTTATATGATAAGGTTGAGGAAAAATCAAAAAAGCCGGACTTATCACAATATAAACAGTCGGTATATGACAGGCTTAAGGATTTGCTGTATTCAATAGCATATGGTGCGGATCAGTTTATATGGAATGGACCGACAACCATAAATCCACAATCCGATTTTATTGTACTTAACTGCTCAAAGCTGCTTGAGCTTGATGAGAATGTCAAGAGAGCACAGTTTTTCAATCTCACAAGCTGGGCATGGCACGAGATGTCTAAGGATAGGAGCCAGAAAGTTATTTTCGGAATTGATGAAGGATATCTCTTTGTAGACCCGGATTATCCGGATTTAATGAAGTTCGTGAGGAATGTTTCAAAAAGAGATAGAAAATATGAGGCCGGACTTATGTTTATAACACATTCGGCAGTGGACGTTCTCGATCCTGCTGTAAAGAGGTTCGGACAGGCTATAATAGATAATTCATGCTACAGGTTCATTATGGGAACGGATGGTAAAAACCTTCAGGAGACGGTGGATTTGTTCAATCTGACGGAAGGGGAGCAGACAATACTTGCTTCAAAGAGCCGAGGAGTCGGAATATTATTTGCAGGCAGCGTGAGACTTGATATGAGGCTTGAGGTAAGCAACGAGATGCTTGAAATGTTCGGAAAGAGGGGCGGCAGATAGTGAAGAAAGCACTGATTGCAATTGTGCTTGTTATGATGGCACCTTTCCTGCTGCTGGTTCCTGTGATAGGTGCTGCCTCATCTGTGGATGGCTTTTTTGATCCGGACAGTGGAGAGGATTTTGACGTGGAAAATTATAAAACATCGGATACTGTCATTAAGGTTACATCTTGGTATGAAGAATACATAAGCGAATATGAAAAACATCTGAATGACAGGAAAAAGGAAGTAGAAAAGGAACACACAACCATTGAGACTGTTCCAAAGGAAAAACCGCAGAATCCCTCAGAAGAGAAAGAGATTAAAACTGAATCACGGAAGGTAACAAAAAAGCCTCAGTTAATTATAGGAAATAAAAACCGTGACCAAAAATCAGATGAAATGATATTATATGACCCTGATGAGCCGTCAACGAAACCCGGCGGACCGTCAGCAAAACCAGGCGGTACATCAGGTGATAAAGGGAATGCTCAAGAAAGTGATGACGGCTCAGAGGGAGAAGACGGTGAGCAGGAAACGGAGACTCAGGAGACAGAGCAGAGGGAGGTATGCCATGTCAATGTCATCATTAAAATGGATGAATTTCCGGTAAGTGCTGTACTTGCATATTATCATGTGCGGGTAATAAAAAGTATGCTTGATGGAGATGGCATTAAGCCACCTAAAAAGGATGATATAAAGGATATGCTTGCAGCCATGACGTCCTGCACTGAAAAGCCGGATGATAATAGTGAGGATTATCATATCACCATGACCTTTAAATCATATAAAGAACTTCCGGGTGTGATGTTTACCAAATGGCAGTTATCTGAGGAGAAGCTGTCAGAATATACCGAACGATACCTCAATGTAACAGAAATGGTGTCAGGCTGGATTGACGAGAATTTAAGTGCATTTGAGAAGGAGGACGCGGAGGAGAACACAGATGGAGAATAAACAGCATAATAAGAATTTAATGACAATAGTGGTGTGTGTGGCGCTTTCAATTGTCAGCCTCGTCATACAATATTTTTTTAAGGGTGGGATGTGAAGATGGTCTACTATATTACATCTCCGACATATCAGGCAGTAATTACATCAGTGCTCCATGAGACAGAACAGATTATCGCCGGCGGTGATAGCATATCGGAGATATATGTCAGCAAATACATAAAGGAACAGATTAATAATCTCTCAGGTGTGGACATGATGATTATTGATCTGTCATGTGTACTTGATCTTGATACGGAAATTATATCAAGCCTTGAGACCGTAAAGGTTATGTATGGACAGATGAGAATAATTATTCTGGCAACGCAGCTTAGGACAGGAAGCGAACTTTTAATCAAATGTGTGCAGATGGGCATATATGACATCATTACTGCGACTGATTTTGTGGAGATTAAGGATGAGCTTACCGGATGTGTAACAGAAGGCAAGCAGTACAGGGATGCGCTAAGATATCTAAAGCCGCAGGATGATAAGACGGAAGGAAAACAGGTGCGGATTAAACAGAAGCAGAATGCCAACCGTGTGATGATAGGCTTTGCCGGAAGCCGGGCAAGAGTGGGGACAACCCATAATGCCATTGTCACTGCCAATACGCTGCGCCGCAGCGGCTATATGGTTGCACTGCTTGAGATGTCCTCTGCCCCGGTCTTTGCAGACATAAAGGAATCCTATGATGAGGAGTCTGAGGATGCTCTTCATTTCTCTGTCAATGGAATAGATTATTATCCATCTGTGCAGGCAGCGGAGGTCAATTCAATAATGGCCAAGGCATATAACTTTCTTGTTATAGATTTTGGCAGCTTTGATGATATGGATGATATCACATTTAATAAATGTGAGGTTCCGGTAATTGTTGCAGGGAGTAAACCATGGGAGCTTGATGCGCTTAATGCAGTTTTTTCAAGGGTAGTACATGAAAATCTTACAAGATATAATTTCCTGTTCAACTTTACAGACGAAAAGTACCGGGATGATATAAAGAACGGAATGGCGGAGCTTAAGAATGTATTTTTTGCTCCGGTGACAATGGATCCTTTTACAGCGGTTGAGAATGGGCTGTGTGAACAGCTCTGCGGTGATTATTTTGATAGGAGCGAACAGCCGGACAAAAAGAAGAGGGGGTTATTTGGTGTATGGAAAAAGAAAAACAGATAGATGAATGTCTTGAGCTTATTAAGAAGATGTATTCCATCAATCAGGAAAGAGAGGACCTGATTGAGCAGCGGGCTGAAAAAGAGGCAGAGTTTAAAGCATATCTGCGTGAACAGGATAAGGCTATAGAAGCGGCAAAGGACAGATTCAACGTTATTGGCCGGACGGTTATAGATACGGATATTAAGAATACAGGTCATTTGCGGGATGAAGTAAAAAAATGCCTGGAGCTTCTCGGAGTTGAATTCAAGGGGGATATGCCAAGTACCGGAAATATACATAACGAACCATATAAAGGCTTCATATCAGGAGACAACAAAGAGGTGGGAACAAAGGTTGTTTATGGTGACAGCATAGATGCCGTTCTTGACAAAGCGGCAAGAATTTCAGACAAGATAAGTGCATATACCAATGTCAATATCGGGGTGCTCAATAAGACAGAAGGACAATATATTGATTTTCGTAAATTTGACATTGCCAAAAGATATGATATTTCCAACGTATATCTGACGCTGCCCCATGTTGATAAAGAGGAATATTCACAGATGATTAAAAGCCTGAAAGCAGAAGGCGCAAGGTTCAATTCATATATTAAGAAATGGTATATACCACATGAACTGTCACAGAAGGAATTCTTCCAGCCATACATAGCGGAGCTGCCAAGGCAGCGCGATTATTCAAGACAGCGGCACTATACATCGCAGGAGCTTTCACTTGTATGTGGTTCAACAGGTAAAACCGTTAATGACATGCTTTCAAGGAATGACGGATATGTGAGGATTACTTATGAAGATAATGGCAGAGGGCGCATAGCACCTAAGGCAGAGTTTTGTGAGCATAAGACACCGGATGAGACGGAGCATGCCGGTAAATGGCTGTCAGACTCGAATGTAAGGACAGTTCTGGTAGAGGGCAGGGAAATGAGCAAGGATATACTGTATGCCGGCAAAGGCTACAGGATTAATCCTGAGGATGAGATACCTAAGAAGACACCCTACGCGGCAATAACAGGCGAAGAGGATGCCGGCGGAAAATATTATACAATCTACGGGGTGCATGATATAAGCGGTATGATATGCCGCCTGTCACCAAGAAGATTTGATACAAGTGAGCAGGCTGAAAGCAATGTACCGGAGGGACATAAGCTGATTTCACCGGAAGAGCTGAAATCAGAAAGCAGACTATATGAGGATGTATGGTCAAAGCTGATTAAGGATGATATTGAAAACAGCGGTTATGGATATAGCTGTTATATGGTTAAGAATATCAAGCTTCTCAACTATGAGACCAATAAGTCATGGAGCCTTAAGGATATCAGTGCAGTATATAAACAGATAGATGGAGAAAAGCTGCCGGATGGCATAAGTGAACTTGCCGGAACCTATATAAAACGCATAGGCGATGAATGTGTGAATCTGCAGCGCATGGAGTTTCAGGCGGAGACATTTTGAAAAATTATATAAGGAAGGAGGGACTGCTTAAGTGAAAATGTCAAAGTTTTTTTCACAGGCGGAAGAACAGAAACAATCAGAGATAACAAATCAGGAAAAAGAGTATGCTCTTCCGGAGAAAGAGATAACAGATAAGGTCATTGGATATTTTACATCCGGAAATAATGTTGCAAGGCTCAACATGGTTGAGCGCGGAAACCTTGATAAAGAGAAATTCGCTGAGGAAGTAAAGGCATATATTAGGAACCGGTATACGTCAGATGATGATGAGAGTACAGCTAGAATTTATAAAGGGTTCAGCTCATTTATCTGGGGCTACTATATATTAGACCCACTTATTGATGACCCGGACATATCGGACATAGTCATATATGATGCAGACAGAGTTTATGTTAAGAAGCTGGGAATACGGTACAAAGCGGATATTGTGTTTAAGGATGAATCAGACTATGAGAGGTTCGTTGAACGCTGCAGCTTAAGAAACCATGTGAGCCTCAGCATGAACAACAGTGTTCAGAAGTGGACGGACTGGTCCAATGACAAGTACATATTACGATTTACAGCTGTAACGAAGCTCCTCGCATCCAACAGGACAACAACAATCCAAATGCGAAAGCATCCGAAGCAGAAGAAAGACTTCGATACCCTGATAGCTGAGGGGATGCTGACAGATGAGATGGCAGAGATTATTAAGCAGAAGCAGGCAGCCGGAGAAGGTTTCTTAATCTGCGGAAAAAATGCGGGAGGAAAAACAACACTCATAAACTCAATGATTGAGACAATACCTGAGCAGTATTCAATTTTCTGCGTTCAGGAGGCAGAGGAGCTTTTTTCGGCAAAGGAACGCAATTTTGGAGGATACCATATTATTGATGGACGCGGCGAAAATAAGATTAACTATTCGCTCGGTGACATGGTAACAGCGGCTCAGACAATGGATATTGATGTGATAATACTTGGTGAGATAAAGGGTGCAGAGGCAAGACAGTTTTTAAGTGCTGCTCATACAGGTGCCATCTGTTATGCGTCGACCCATGCTGAGTCAGTTGAAGATGCATACATAAGACTATGTGATTATACCAGACGAGTGTCCGACATGACCAATGAAGAAATTTTGTATATGTTAAAGAGTCTTAAAAATGTCATTTTCATCAGGAAATACAGACTTATTGAAATGGCGGAGTGCATCTGGAACCCTGACAAGAAATGCCTTGATTTTAAGTATCTTTGCAAAGATGGAAAGGTGGTGCATTGATGAAGCCTGTAATAATAGTCCTGCATTGCCTTATCCTTTGTGGAACTGCATTTATGGTGTTTGCGGCAATCCGGTATATGGCAGGCAGGAGACTGATAAAAAGCAGTCTTATAACAATATATGAAAAATTAAATTCAGCAGGAGAAAAAAGAAGGCTGTCAGAAAAGCAGATAATGCAGATGTACGGCACTGCTAATAAGAAGGGGCTGATTAACCACATGGATGAGAATTTACGATACAGTGGAATCCAGACCAAACATCCAATACTTACAACAGAGCTGTATCTTGTTATATCCGTGATTGTCATAACAATGAGTATTGTACTGGTATCTTTAATAGGCGGCAGCTTGATATATGGAGCTTTGGCTGCCTGTGTGACTGTTCTGGCAATGGAACTGTATTTTAATAGCTGTCGTCAGAGGAGGTACGAACAGGTTGAAGATGAGCTTGTACCGTTTATCAATTCAATTGATGCTTACGCAGGTGCCACCGATGACATTATGAGCATTCTGGAAAAAAGTGTACCTGTTCTTACCGGCCCACTAAAAGACGCGGTATTTTTCGCTGTGACACAGTCGAAAAGCTCCGGAAACAGTCCGGAGGTGCTAAGGCAGCTTGAAGACAGCATTGAGCACCCTTTTTTTAAGAAGCTTGTCAGAAACCTTGAGCTTTCTTCACGGCACAGTGCCAACTATAAAGACATCATAACCGAATGCCGCAGCCAGCTTGACGAGGCAACAAGAAATGCCAGGATGCTTGAGGAAATATACCGTAACGGAAGACATGACATAATCGTACTGATTATATGTGGGGTACTGTGCGTTGTGATGGCGCTTATCGGTATTCTTGATTATGATGTAATCCCATTTTTTGTCAGCATGTGGGGCACGCCTGCCGGGAGAAGCATACTTGTGATGTGTGCCGCAGCACTTATGGCAGCATTTTACATAGCATTCATAGCATCACAGAAGCGGGGGCACGAATGAGCGAAATATTACGGTTTATCGACAATAATTATTTATATATGGTAACGGGAGTAACCATTGTGTTATGCGTCCTTGTTTTTGTATTTATTCAAAGGTACATGTATGGAGCAATTCGCAGTACATACCAAAGGGCAAAACTGCAGATTGTCAATGCGATGCAGCATAATAAGAGTCACAGTGCATTATCGTACAATTATCAGGCACAGAGACTTAACAAGCTCGGGGTAACCTATTATACACACGGTACAGTTACACCGCTGGTATATTTAACATATAAGATAGCTACTCTTACAGCGGGGTTTATAATCGGAATGATGTTTAACTTTCCTCTGGGCATAGTATTAGCTTTCATTGGTTATATAATACCGGACAAGCTCATAGAGCAGCAAAATAAAGATGACAATAAAAAGATGCTCAGCAGCGTTATGAATATATATGATATTATGCTGCTTCAGATAAATTCAGGGGAGTACATCACCCATGTCCTTATAGATGCCTACCGGGTCACCACGCATCCAAGACTCAAGGCGGCACTCATGGATCTCACGGGTGATATCGCCTCGACAAATAATCTGGTCCTGTCAATGGAGATGTTTGACAGCAAGTTCGACAACGATAATATCCACAATCTTGTTGTGCTTGTCAGACAGCTTTCAGATACCGGCTCAGTTGCCGGTCTGCTAAGTGACATAAAAAAACGTCTCGATAAGCTGCAGGAGAGCTATAACAGCAGTGAGCGTACAAGGATAAACAGGCTCATTGCTGTGAGTACGGCGGTCATAGCATTTGCCGCCATTGCCGTTTTAGGCTATGCATTCGTTCTCGGCATAGCGGATTCGGCTAAATTATTAACACGATAACATGTTTAGGGAGGAAAAGAAAAAAATGAGAAACGCTGCAGTGAATTTTAAGAATTACATTATGAGAAAGGAGGCAGAGGCTCTTGCACTGATATATGCTCCGAAGTTTAAGAAGCAGGGCAGTGCCATTGTCGCAGAAATTATTCTGATCGTGGTTGTTATAGCACTTGCCGTTGCATATAAGGCAGGGGCATTAACATATCTGAATGACCTTTGGACGTTTGTCACTACAAGCACCAAGTCGGCACTAAATTAAAATTATGATGAAAAAATTGTGGACTGTAAAAAAGAAGGGTGTTGGAAACTTGGTAAGCTGCATGGTTGCGCTGGTTTTACTTATGGCAATGATGATATTTTCGGTTACTACATACGCCAATCTCAATCTTGCAATTAAAAAGAGCAGGATAGAGCGGAGCTTTATGCTGCAGATGGAGGCTGAGGGGTATCTGTCTTTGTCAGCGAGGGATGCACTTACCCAGCAGCTTACGGACATGGGGGTTGAGCAGATATCATTTGCAGGTACTACATTGTCCCCGGCTGGATATGGCAATATTGTAACACTCTCAGTGACGGGGCGTATAAAGATGACAAACATTGTGGGAATGAAGAACCTGTTTGAGTTCATAAGGGGGGATGACACAAGTGATTTCAAGATTTATCAAAAATCCACGGCTAAATACTAAGGTGCCGTATTCACCAGTCCGGCTTATGTTTAATAAGAAAAAAGACGGTATTGCATTGCTGCCGATGGTGGCTGTGGTAATGGTCTTTCTTGTGCTGTTGTCCAACTTTATGTACCGCAGGGAGCTCATACAGATCAATTATGAAAAAATAGATACGTCACTTACGGATGCACTTCTTGCCGGCGGGGTAATTAATTACTCCGCATTTGGCAGGACAGGACAGGTGATGATACAGGAGGAGGGAGATGATCCTTCTGCCATGGATTATTATTTCGCTAACTCATATAGGCTTTTCACCGAATGCCTGAAAGCCAGTCTGAGACTGGATGATGGCTATAATGCCACTGCTGATATCGGTATCATTGGGGCGGTCAGCATAAAGGGATTCAGGGTTTACAATTATTTTGAGGACGAAAATGGGTTTTACATAACGGAGATAGGTCTTGATAATGGGCGTGGGTATGCCATACGGCACAGCCTTAACGAACCGGTGTACGTCAATGCGAATGATTCCGTGATTGAAATTAAAGAGACATCCGTATACGGTCAGATTGGCTTCCGCTTCAGGCTTGCGTCACAGCCGTTATGGCTTCAAGGCATGCCGCCGGAGTATTTTGAAGATGATTACACACTCACGAGGCTTATCAGCATTGCAGACTAGATTCAGATTAAGAGGTATGAAGGATGAAAAATGTTGTTTACAAGAGAAAGAAAACACATGATGGCGGAGACGTGAAGGAGCCAAAGGGAATATCGGCAAAGGCTGTACTTTACGGCATCATAGTAACAGCAGTGCTGTATGTCCTGCTGATATTCATCGAGCGTTCAATCGTCAATGCTGATGATAAAACACAGGTATATGTTGCCGTTAAGGAGGTGCCTGACAACCTTGAGGTTACGGTGCTTAACATATCCGATTATTTCGCCATCGAGGACAGACCCGCATCGGTAATACCGGACGGCTGTATTACACATGATACACAGCTGGTCGGATATATAACAGACAGGACAATCAAGAAAAATGAGATTGTCACCGTAACAAGCCTTTCAACTGTCGATGACAGGATTAAGGGTATTGACAATCCAATCGAGGTATCAATCAATGCCTCCAGCCTGTCGCAGTTTGTAGGAGGTGTCCTGAGAACCGGAGATTTCATTAACATATGGTCTGTCAAGACGGATACGGTCAACGGCGAGAAGGTCACAGAGACAAAGCAGATATGCAGCCACGCATACATAACAAGAACCTTCAGTTCTTCCGGAGAGACTGCGGCTGAGGGTGATTCAGAGATGGCAGCGATGATAATTAATATTATTATTCCGGCAGAGCAGGAGGAGGAATTTAATACGGCAGTCTCTGAGGGCACACTGCGTGTCGGAAGGTATCTTTATGATGTGGATGAAAGTATGGAGAATGTAACAGTGACAGATGACGAAGAATCATTAACTGATAGCAGCAAAGAACAGGATTATAGTGGTGTGACTGGGACAACTGAGGCAATGGAGACAACGGAAGAAGCAACGGCATCAGATGATGACATGCCGGATGGTAATGACGGCATGCCGGAATATGAGATGCCGTCAATTGATAAGAAAGTCCGATGAGGAGATATCTTATCAATACGGCGGTGGCAGTTGCTGTCATGATAATCCTGTCAAAAGCAGCAAAAAGAGAACTTATTGTAAAAAACAATATCTTTATGGCAGGGGCGGCTTCCGCACTTGCCGCGGGGAGTTTTATTTTTGATAAATATACAATGGTTTTATGGTCTGTGCTCGTCATGCAGTCATACACAGACATCACTGAGCAGCATCTGTACCTGATGCTGCCAAGGCTGCTGGCGGTTATGGAAGTGGCATATTGCCTTGTGCATAGGACATATCTTGATATACCATTGAGTGTAATGATATTTCCAGCCGTTTTGATAGCCGCAGCAATGCTGATACGGGCTTATACTATCGGGGACATGGAACTTCTTCTTATTATTATGCTTCACATATACAACCAGGGAATAAGTCCTAATGAGTATATGGTGAGTTATCTGTCTGTTACTGGTATGGTATTTGCTGTGTATATGATTGTTAAAAACGTGATAGGGATGATTAAGCACCGGGTTCCGGTTTGGAAGGGAGCATTCGCTCCGGCTATGACTGTTACATATTTTGTAATGTTTTTATGGAAGTATTTATCCTGAGGTGAACTCAGTTCACCTCTGCGTTTTGAATTATGCAGTGTATGGTTGCTGCAATGGTTCCTTGACAACTGAATATTGATACGTCTTAAATTATAACAGGATATGGAGTAAAAAAGAGCATGTCAAAGTCATACATAAGAAAAAAAGCACCGTATTTCTACGATGCTTTTCTCCTGCCATACGAACCTCTTTCCTTTTGTATTTTTTAAGGCATACACAATTAGTCAGATTGTAATGTCACGATAAGGCTGGTGTTTGTAATGGACTTATTTTATTTGCTCTATTTATTATTATACTACTTGATAGACTTATGTCAAGCGAATACTTTCTCTACCTGACTTTGCTATACCTCAAGAACATTGCAAAATACAGGATTTTGGTTATAGGTTGTGTAGCGGAAGGTGACTAGTCTTCTGCCGTTCCATCAAATTCACATTGTCAAGCAGATACTCATATTGTGTTACTTAGAAAAGAATGAATTACATTATTTCTTTTTAAAGTCTCTGTAAATTGTGTAAACAAGTCCTAAGACTGCAACACTAGCAGAAACTATAGAGCAAATTGTTTCCATTACATTAAATCCTTATCTACCCATATTTGCCACAGATATTAACATTATAACATATTCGAAGCAAACAATAAATGCTCATATGTATAAATCTTAAAATGCATACGCCTTTTTATTTGTTAATAGATGAAATGTCGACAAAATAGTAAAAATGTATACACTATTTTTGTAGCGGAATTTGTAATTATACGTTATAATATACTCATAGAAGAAAATATACATAATGCGAAAGAAAGAAGGTATTAGATATGAGAAGATATAGCTTCAACCGCCTTATGACAGCCGCAGTCATAACATCCGTAACCCTTATGACCACTGCCTGCAGCAAAACATTCGCCCCTGTAGATACCCTTCCTGTGGGTACGGAGCTGCCAGCCGACACATCGACAAGCACTGAGGCGGCATCCACAAAGCAGGACAGCACCACAAATAAGGGCGGCAATACTAAGGAAACTGGGACTACAAAGGAAAGTGGCAATGCCTCAAAGGATACCGGT
>DNFT01000005.1 GCA_003486385.1 Eubacterium sp.
ACGGATAACTATTTATTATCCATCATTTATATGATTATAGTTTTAAATTTTTGAAGCAATGTATTAGGCGATAGTATCAAAACTATGTAAGCATAAAGTGTTAGGGTATAAGTTAAAAAAAATTCTTTTCCGGCTTTGTAAATACCAATGAATCAATTTACGCTGCACGGTCATTGAGTGTATGCTTTCCGGTATATCAGTGCATGCTTTTTGTGACATAGTGTATGAACATAGATAAAAGTGTATATTATGTTACAATATCGTATACATAGCCATCATTGGAATAATATAAAAAAGCTTAATAAAGTTACTGCAGCGACCGATATAATATATATAACTTTAATTCGGAGGACGCTTAATGAGAAAGTTTTTGCCTTTTGCAGTAATGACAGGAATAATGTTGAATCCATTTACAGCAGCGTATATTAAGAATGATTTATATGCTTCTTTCAATGTAAATGAATATGAGCTAACATCAGAAAATGATGATGCAAGTAATAATAGTACACATACATATGGATATGTGGCTAATGAATGGGATAATAATGCGCCGGTTTATGAAAGTGATTTTTCACTATATAACGAGATCCCATATAGATTTCCCGATGACATGTCTGTTTTTAAAAATACATATCCGGTTACGCGGAACCAGAATCCTTATGGTTCATGTTGGGCGTTTGCATCGTTGGGACTTGCTGAATTTGATTTGATTAATGACGGAGCTGCTGATAGCAGTATTGATTTGAGCGAACTGCAGCTTATATATTTTTTGTTTAATTCAGTTACCGATCCATTAGGCGGTACGGAGGGAGATTTTGCATACTACTATAATGCTAATGCCTCAACATCGTATCTGGACTATGGTGGAAATTATGAAATGGCATCAAGGAGATTGTCGCAATGGATAGGTGGGATTCCGGAAGCGGAGGTTCCATATTCGAACGCTTCCATGGTTCTTTCTAATGGACTGGATAGTAAATATGCATACAATTATAATGTTGCGCATTTGCGCAATGTGTACAGGATTTCACTGAGGCACAACGCTGATGATGTAAAACAGCAGATTATGGAACATGGAGCTGTTGGTGTTATGTACTATCACGATGATTTTAATCTTTCTTCAGCTTCTGATGGTACAGTGTATAATTATTATGATACAGCAGCTTCAGGTGGTGGACATGCTGTGATGATAGTTGGATGGGATGATACATACTCGAGGAATAATTTTGCGTGGGCTCAGCCGGCTAATGATGGGGCATGGCTTATTCGTAATAGCTGGGGAAATTATATTGATTACTTCTGGATGTCATATGAGACAGCGTCATTGCAAGATACAGCGTGGGTATTTGATTTTGAGGCAAGTGATGAGTATGACAACAACTATCAGCTAGATGGCGGACTTGAGACATATTCCGTGAGCTATACAACAATGGCTAATGTTTTTACCGCTAAAAATGACAATGAAGTTAAGTCAGAGACATTAAAGGCAGTATCGTTGTCGACATCAATGTCAACCAATGTCAATTACACTATAGAAGTTTATACTGATTTGACAGATGAAAAAAATCCATTAAGTGGAACCAAACAGGAGAGTGCCACAACACAGGGGACAACTGCCTATGCTGGCAGGTATACTATTGAGTTAAATAATGAGGTAAAAATTGTTCCGGGAAGTAGATTTGCCATTGTTGTGAGCGTTGATAAGCCGGCTCTTGACTGTGAGCAGGCTACATGCATAGCGAATGGTGAGAATTTTTCTAATATGATTTGGGAGCGCAGGGTCAGCCTTAATGATGGAAAAACATTTTATAAATACGGAGATAAGTTTTATGCGTACCCTTCTAACTTACGTGTAAAAGCATTTACAACGGATGACGAGAATACATCGAACATACCGGATGTGCCGGAAACTCCGAGTGAGCCGGATGTCCCGGATGTGCCGGAAACCCCGAGCGAGCCAGATATACCAGATGTGCCGGAAACCCCGAGCGAGCCGGATAACCCGGACGTTCCGGAGGTACCGGATGTTCCAAGTGAGCCGGATGTGCCGGAAACCCCGAGCGAGCCGGATAACCCGGATGTTCCAAGTGAGCCAGATATACCGGATGCACCGGAAACGCCGAGTGAGCCGGATAACCCGGATGTGCCGGATACTCCGGACGTTCCTGCAACCCCGGATATACAGGAATTACCGTCATATACTATAGGAGAGCTTGACTATTCGCCAGTATTTAATGCAAATTACTATTATCTACATAATGCTGACTTAGCGAATGCGTTTGGAAAAGATGCACAGGCATTGTTTAATCATTTTATTAGTTATGGTATTTATGAGGGAAGACAGGCATGCGAGTCTTTTAATCCTTTGAATTATAGAAATAATTATCGGGATTTAGATGCCGCATTTGGAGAAGATTTGTCTGCATACTATGCTCATTACATAAAATACGGTAAAGCAGAGGGAAGAAGCGGTGTTAATATTAATACACCTGATACCGTTCCAGATTATACGCCGGATGTTAAACCGAATTATGATTATGTAATTGATGGAATTGATTATTCGGTTGTGTTTGACGCAGATTACTATTATAACACACATCGAGATGTCGCCAATGCATTTGGGAAAGACAATAAAGCTTTATTCAATCATTTTATGACATATGGCATATATGAGGGAAGACAGGCAAATATAGAGTTCAATGTTGAAGCATACAAGGAAAGATATAGAGATCTTTCTGAAACATTTGGTTCTGATATCAGAACTTATTATATTCACTATATTCTATATGGTAAGGCTGAAGGAAGAAGTGCAGTGGGAGGTAGTGGATATATATATGATGGTATAGACTATTCGGCTGTATTTGATTCAGGATATTATCATGACCATTATGGTGATTTGGCTAATGCCTTCGGTTCCGACAGCGTAGCTCTGTTTGAACATTTTATAAAATATGGTATGGATGAGGGAAGACAGGCAAGCACTGGTTTTAATGTATATACATATATGAACAGGTATCGTGATTTGAATGCTGCATACGGAAGTGATTTGAAAATGTACTATCAGCATTATATAAAGTATGGAATCTCAGAAGGAAGAAGCGCACAGTAGAGAAGATAAGTTTTTGTATATTGATTATGCCATCCATATCGGATGGCATAATCAATATATATGGAAGAAATGGAGAATATAGATGAACAGAGTATTAGAAAACAATAATTTAAAGGTAACAATAAGCGACGCAGGTGCCGAGCTTATCAGTGTATGGGATAAGAGCCGTAATGCCGAGCGTATATGGAGAGGTGATTCGGCGGTATGGGGAAGACATGCACCGATTCTTTTTCCGTTTGTCGGAAAGGTTGCCGGCGGAAAGTACAGCTACAGGGGAAGAGAGTATAAGATGACATCGCATGGCTTTGCGCGCGACAGGCAGTTTGAGCTTGTCAGTGAGGATGGAGGGTCTGTGACACATGTGCTTAGGTGGAATGAGGAGAGCCTTACGGTGTATCCGTTTGAATTTGCACTGTATGTGAAGCACAGCCTTGAAAATGCGGATTCGCGTTCTGTGAAGGTGGAATGGAGGGTTGTCAATGAAGCTGTTGAGGGCGGAGAGGATATGCTGTACGGAATTGGCGGGCATCCTGCGTTTACATTTCCGAGGGAGGTGAAGCCGGTTGACTGTTCGCTGAGAATATACGGTGGAACGGCGGCTGTTAATGGGAATAATATAAGTGATAACGTGGCTATCTGCAGGGCATTGAGATATCGCCTTCTGGATACGGCGGGCTGTATTGATATGTCACAGGAGTATGTGCTTGATATGCCGGAGAGCTGTGCTAGGATAACGGAGAATATGTTCGATAAGGATGCGCTTATTGTTCTGGATAATCAGGTGAACCACATTGAGCTTCTTGATGCGGCGGGAAAGGCTTATGTGACCATGGATTGTCAGGGCTTTCCTTATTTTGGAATATGGTCGAAGAAGGTTGATGAATTTATCTGTCTTGAGCCATGGTATAGCATTGCCGATGTCGCAGGCTGTGACGGAAATATTGAAAACAAGGCAGGAATGCAGAGGCTTGCAGCTGGGGACAGCAGGGAGTATGCGTATACGATTACCTTCTAAAAATATACAGCTTCTGAGTGTTGCGTGAAGGTGATGAACACGAATATTATATATTTTAGTACAAAATTATTCTGTAAAAAACGGAATGTTTTGTTAGCTAGCCCAGGATGTAAAACATGCCGGTTTAATCTATGAATGTACTGGGCATGCTTCACGGCCGTGATTATAATTACACAGAAAAATAAAGGGCAAATGTATAAGGAGTTTTATGAATAAAATACATAATAAAATAATAAAAATAGTAATAAGTTTTGCGCTCACGCTTGGTGTGGTTTTAGGTGTGGCGGGAAGCTTTTATGAGAAAACATCTGCAGACGCGGATGACAGTAATTTTACAAACCTGATTATTTTTATGAGATTTGCGGATGAGGATGAGTTTATTGATGATGTATATGAGAATACGCCGGTAAGAAAAATAACGGACAACTCCTACAATACTGCAATGTACAATGTCAGTGATTATTATAGGAATGTTTCGGATAACAAATGCCGCATAAGGAGCGTATATCTGTTAGATAACGGTGGGTCGATTAAGCTGTCGCATGAGAGGGGCTATTATGCGGAGTACAGTGAGACAAATCCAATCGGTTATAAGGACAGCGGTGAGGCTGGAGTCCGTATGTATGAGCTGAAGCTTGAGTGGTCGGCTGCGGTGACAAAGGCAGTTGAGGCGGGCAACAGGATATCCAATTATGATGGGACTGTCAATTATGGTTATGATGAGCTTGACAAGGATGGGGATGGCTGCATAGATTCCATAACGATAATTTATAAAAATGCAACGCAGAGCAACATAGCGGTAGGCTGGGGATCACCCTTGTGGAATTATAAGGATTATGCTGATTATTTAGTGATTAATACGGATAAGGGAAGCGTAAAGAGCAGAATGTATGTCCAGCTGACCAACTCGTATACAAAGCCGGATGGAGATACGCTGGGTTATCTTTATAAGGATTCACAGGGGAATGTCATAGTGTCACAGGCAGCGGCTATCCATGAGATGGGGCATATAATGGGGTTGAAGGATCTATACAATTCCTCACAGAGTTCTCCGGTGTATTACATGTCTGTGATGGCAAAGCATATGTCGCCGATCCCGCAGTTTCCTTCGGTAAAGGAGAAGGAGGTTCTCGGCTGGGTTGAGGACGGAGACGTTCAGACAATTACAGCCTCAGGTGAGTATAGTCTAAGGGCACTTGGAACTGCAGGACATGGAATTGCAGGATATAAGCTTGATATTCCGGAGAAGGGAAAGACGCTTTATCTGGAATACAGGAATTTTGCGTCAAATGGAAACAAGTATGATTCCCAGTACAAGGAGCTGTATAAAACAAATGGCAAAAGAGTTGACAGTCTGCCGATGAAATCAGGTCTGGTATGCTACCTTATTGATACAGGGACAAAATTTCCGAACAATATGAACTCTTCACCTTCTAAGTGGAATTATCAGGTGCTGGGCAATCAATATTCTACGATGGTTGATGCGGCGGTTGGAGTAGATGAGGAAAAGTGGATTACAGATAACCTTAGTATCATGGTGACGGCGATTGATGGCAATACACTTACTTTTACAATAAAAGGAAATTTTGCGGAGCATATTCACAGTGGTGGACAGGCAACCTGCGTCAGCCGCGCCAGATGCTCAGTCTGTCATCAGGAATATGGTGGATTTGATGATAGTAGACACGAACATACCATGGTTAGAGGTGCCAAGGCACCGAGCTGTACAGAAGTTGGATACACGGGCGACACATATTGTACGGATTGCAATAAAATGGTGAGCATTGGCTCAGACATAGACATGATTGCGCATGAATTAGAGCATGTGGAGGCACGGGCAGCTACAGCAGCACAGGAAGGTAATATAGAGTATTACTATTGTAAAGTATGTGGAGAGTGTTTTCTTGACAAAAATGCAGCTGATACTATAAAAATGGCTGATACAATAATACCTAAGCTGGCACCTGTAATCATAGCGGGAAATGATGCAACTATAGATGCTTCCTCGGGCAAGAGTGCTGTATTCAGGTCGAATGCGGCATTTGCCGATTTCATACGTGTTGAACTTGACAGCAAGGAGCTTGTAGAGGACAAGGACTACATTGTAAAGGAAGGAAGTATAATAGTAACACTCATGCCTGAGGTTATCAGCAATCTGTCTGAGGGAAGCCATAAGCTTGCTATAGTGTCTTCAGGTGGAACAGCAATCGCAAATTTCTCTGTAACGAAACCGCAGCAGCCAAGCAGCGAAGAGCAGTCAAGCAGCGAGGAGCAGTCAAGCAGCGAGGAGCAGTCAAGCAGTGAGGAGCAGTCAAGC
>DNFT01000115.1 GCA_003486385.1 Eubacterium sp.
TTGTCTACTTTCTTTTACAATTATTTTTTTTCCTGTCGTAAGAGTTACTACCGTATCCGGTGTCTCCTCTATCGTTTCAATTAAATCACAATTCACCGTAAAGCCTGTCCCATTGAACCTTGTAAGGTCTATCATACTCCCCCTCCTATCCAATTCTTAAAGGTCATTTTTCTTAAATTTCCTAAAATACTATCAAGCTTTCCGCTGTCAAACACCGTACTCCCGGACTCTATCTTCAATGCTTTATCAGGCCACTGTGTATATTCTAACTCAACTCCATACTTTTTTGCAACCTCAAAAGCCATTTTCCGGAGACTATAGCTTTCTCCGCCGATATTGTATACATCATTCATGCAGTCTGCGGATAAAGCTCCCGCAAGCATTGTCCTGCATATATCCCCTATATACGTGAGTGTCCTTTTTACTTCTCCATCACCGTACAAGGTAATATTATCTCCCTGCATTGCCTTTCCGATAAAGAATTCTGCTGTTCCGTATGAGCTGACGCCATCTAACAGGCTTCCATACGGTACACATATCCTGAAAATACAATATCTGATATCAAACACATCGGAATACATTTTAAGGTACTGCTCACACGCATATTTATTTATAGAATAGATTGTCTTAAATTCCTTAGTATCGTTCTCAAGCAGCGGTTCATCTTTACCCTTATACACCAGTCTCGTTGATGGAAATACAATCTTAGCTGTAGATTTTGCCTTTCTCATTGCATTAAGAACATTTAAAAGTCCAAGCTCGTTCACTTCAACAAAAGCCTCCGGCTCATCAAAGCCTGCATAGGTTCCTGTTTTTCCTGCGAACAGGATAACAGCATCGACGTCAAAATTAATTCCGGCAACAGAGCTTTCATCTAAAATATTAACAGGAGCATAATCATTACATCCGTCCTTATGCACATCCTCCCTGTCATATAGAAACAGTCTGATATCCAGCGCCTCATTCTTAACATTCTGAATTAGATTTCTTGCTATATAACTGTTGGCACCTATTATAGTGACTGATTTCATGTTATGCTCCTAATAATATTAGTTTATTTATCTCTTAAGGTTGATAAGCTCCTCTAAGAGTGTATCCGATACGGTTATAATACGTGAGTTAGCCTGAAAACCTCTCTGTGTTGTAATCATATCCGTAAACTGACCTGCAAGGTCTACATTGGACATCTCGACATAGCCCGGTGCGAACGAACCACCATCTGCCGTTACGTCCTGTCCGATACCATCGAACTCACCTGAGTTCAATGTTGCGGAATAAAGATTCTGGCCTGCCTTCTCAAGTCCGGCAAGGTTTGCAAATGTCGCAACAACAATCTGTCCAAGAATCTTGGTATCACCATTATCATAGCCTGCAACAATCTTTCCGTCGGTCTGGATACTTACGGTGGTCATCTTACCTGCAGCAAGACCTGCATAGAATCCCTCTGCATTTCCCTTCTTAGGTTTAAGGGAGGTATCCTTTCCGAAGCATGTAATCTGTGACACATCAACTTCAATATCCTTATTGAATGCAGCACCGAGTCCGGTCACTTTAAGCGTAAGAGGATTACCTGTTGCAAGGCTTCCGTCCGCATCGTTGAATGTGATATTGACATTGTCTATTACAGCCTTAAGATCCGCCTCCGCAAGTCCCATATCCTTGCCATTACAAGCCATTCCGGTACATGTTATATTGTAGCTGTATGGATTCGCAGCATCCTGGGTAATTGAGAGTGTCGCTCTGTACTCATATCCAAGATTATCATAAAAGCTTACATTCGTTGTAATTGCTTTTGCCGCAGATGAAAAACTTTCATCATTCTTGTTGATGTTACCTGTTATTACCGTGTTTAAGGTCTGCTCAGGTGTAGCATACATATTCTCTGAAGAATAGACTGAAAGAGGCTTAACTGTTGCCTTCTGAATCACTCCATTCTCATCAGCAAGCCACCCCATAACCGAATAACCCGCACTGGTAACAAGATTACCATAAGCATCTGTTGTAAAGTTTCCCGCTCTTGTAAAGAAGTTCTGTGTTCCGTCACTTACAACAAACATTGAATCTCCGTTTATCATAAGGTCAAACGGATAGTTGGTCGCCTGTGAACCACCCGGATCTGAAACTGCGGTGCTCATAGAAGCAACCTTAGAGCCAAGACCTATCTGCATTGCGTTTGTACCGCCCTTGCCGGTAGAAGCATTAGGTCCGGATGCGCTCTGTGTTGTCTGATAAAGTACATCACTGAAGGATACACTCATTGACTTGTATCCGACAGTATTTACATTAGCGATGTTATTACCGATAACATCCATTTTTGTCTGGTGTGTTTTAAGACCAGCTACACCAGAGAAAAGTGCTCTCATCATAGTTTTATTTCCTCCTGATTAAGGAACCGTGGTAAAGACTCATCTATCATTCAAAGTCTGTAGCTTCCTTATCGGTCCAGCTAGATTATCACTGCTCCATCAATATTTGTGTACACATTATCTGTGTCCCCACTCTGCTCCATCGCCGTAATCACTGTATTGTTCTTTGTGTTTACGATGAAGGAAAGGCTGTCCATTATTACAAGAGACTCCTTTATGCCTTTTTCTTCCGCTTTTCTGGCACCATTCTGAAGTCTTATCATCTGTTCATCGGACAATGTAATATTTCTCTGCCTCAAGCGCTCGCCTGCATGTTTTGAAAATTTTAAACTGCCATCCGTGACTGAATTATCATTTTTCTTCCACTGTTGTCTTAACACATCCTCGAAGGACATGCCCTGCATAGCGGCCGCATCCGTGCTTTCTTTTGTCTTTTGATTCAGATATTGTCCTGTAATCTGCTCAATGGAGGAATAAATATTATTTTTGATTTCCATAGATTATCCTCTCTTTCAGAATATACATAAGCCAGACATCTGAATGAATGCAGTTTTATGAACCGCTGCCTGAGCCTGAGTTGTCTGAACCATCTGAGTTATCCTTGTTGGTTCCACCTATCAACTGCTTATAATAATCCTCATCTATAACAGAATACAGCTCATCAATATTGTACAGATATCCATTAATTGAAAGATATGTACCATCCTCACGAATCTCAACAGTCTGGACCTTTCCGTTGATATACTGGGTTTCACCCTTACTGTCGGTAGTAGCCATAATTACATATTTTCCGACAAGGTTCTGAGCCTGTCCCTTTGTCATAGAATCGGACATGTTCTGTAATTCCTCTATCTGTGAGAAGGTAGCCATCTGTGATACCCATTCGGTATTCGTAGTAGGCTCAAGAGGATCCTGATACTGCATCTCTGCAACCAGAATCTTCAGGAACTGATCCTTACCCATTGTCGATGTTCCCTTGGTATCCTGTGACAGATTATCAGGTGTGCTTTTTGCATATATCTTTCCATCCACAATTGCAGCACTTATCGCCATTTTTCCATCTCCTTTCAAGCTTTAAATCAGATAATCAACATTACCGCCTGATGCTCTCAGCATTTCCGCTGCAAGGACATCCTCATCGGCAGCTTCGTCATCACCTATGATTGCATTAATTTCTTCAAGTGTGAGTATTCTTGAGGTTCTGTGTCTGTCATCGTCGTCCTGTGAGTTATCTCCTCTTCCCTCAAGATTCTTTCCCATCTCGAAGCCATGTGTCTGAACCATAACCTCAACCGCCTCTACCTTAAGGCCCTGCTGTTCGAAATTATCCTTAAGCATGACTATCTGGTTCTCTATTGCGCTCTTGACGACATCATTCTCAGCCATAAACTGTGCCGTTATTATGCCGTCTCTTGAAGCTATAACCAGATTGAGCTTACCTAGATTCTCAGGCTGAAGCTGAAGCTCCATCTCAGAAAAAGAACTGTTAACATTAATCTTAATAGCATCCACAAGCTGTCTTACGATATTCTCAGAGTTCACTGAGTACCCCTTAAAATCTTCCTTTGCCTGTACTGCATTATCAACATTCTCAATCAGAGTATTGAGGAACTGTCCTGAAAGGCTTTCATCACTCTTCTGAAATGTTCCGGACTGTGACGCATCATCCTCACCCGAAGCTACGGTAATCTTATCCTCAAGCCCGAGTTCAGGTTCTTCCACAGCACTTCCATTGTTATCTTTATCTAACTCAGGATTGTTCTGGCGGCGGCTTAAAAGCTCATCCGTATCAGCCGTATCAGCCGTCTTATCTATAGTTCCAACCACTTCATCAACGGGTTCCTCGTTAGACACATCAGTAAAATCTGTTGACTGAATATACTTATTAAGCTCCTCAACTGAAATATCCATCTCCTGTGCAGCTGTTGCGACAAGTTTCTTAAGTTCATCGCCAAGCTCAGAAAATGTCTCGGAAAGATTGCTGTCTGTAATGAGCTTAAGACTGTCTCCATCAGCAGCAACGTCTGCAACGAAATCCGCCAGATTATTCTGGAGAAGTAAATCCATTACACACATGCCATTTTCGGCAAGATATCTTTCAAGTTCCTCATCCGTCATATCAAGTACTGCACATACAACCGCCTTTACTTCACCTGTAAGTGCCTTGAGGCTTCCTGTCATGGTGCTCTCATCCACAGCCTTTCCATCTCCGGTGTGTTTCGCACCTCGAACAATGTATTCAACCTGCGAGCGTCTTACAGTAACCTTTTCCGGTGTGTTCTGTTTGTCAGACGAATCAGTCATCTTATTCAACGAATTCTGCATAAGATTACCAAATGAATTATTAATGGTCTTTTCAGAGTTTTTCTTGATATAGCTGTAATTAGCAGCAATACTCTTATTAACCTGGGCATCCGCAACATTCTTTACATTAGGGTCAGCCATTGTCATTTCCTCCTTTCTTCTATATTTTTATAAATTTATAGTCAACCATATAAATATGGACAACTACCTGCCTGTAGTAGTATTGCCTGCACTGGAATTATTGTTAACGCCGGTACCGGTGTTTGCTCCAGTATTAGTGTTTGCACTGGTACTTTCCCCGGTTGAAGCCTCGGTCGCACTGCCGGTATTATTTCCAGGCATAGCATCAGGATTTCTTGTAAGATTGCTGCCACTGTTTCCGGAGTTAGTGTTCGAACTGCTTCCTCCATGCGTTCCGTCCGGATTTCCGACCGGATTTATTCCCATCTGTTCCTGTCTTCTGTTCTCCCGGTACTCTTCAACTGTATATGGAGAAGGATACATAAGGAGAGTAATCTTGGCAGCATAAGTGGAATTCATGTTCTGAAGAATAGCTGCTGCATTTGCCTGTGACATGTTTGCAAGAATAGAAGCAACCTTCTCCTCATCTCCCGTCATCTCTTCAAGAATAGAAGCTGCCTGAGCTGCCTTCATCTTTGAATATGTCTTTGAAAGATCAACTATAACCTGACTGCTTGCTCTCTTTTCTATAGCCATCTGATATATCGCTGCGGCGTTCTCAGGATCCATTTTCTCGTACCATTCAATGTATGTATCAGGGTCTGCCGCATAATTACCTGTATATTCATTTCCAAATACAATCTGTTCATCGAACTGTCTTTTCAGCACTTCATAGTTTTTCTGGTAAGCCTCAAATGGTGACAATCTGGCAACCTCCGAGGTCAAATCAGCAATTGTCTGCGCATTTACCGCTGTTGCCTCATTGAGTCTGAGATTTTCATTTTCAAGCTCTTCAATACGCGCTATAGCCTCAGAAAGCGTTGTATAAGGATACTTACTGTCAATTCCAATCTGCTCGTCCGATGCATTAGGAAGTATCTTATTGATAACCGGTACATCCTTTAAAACAGGATATAGTACCTTGCTTCCAAATCCACCCACATCCAGCTTGACAAGCAGGACAAATATAGCCAGCCAAATCAAAACAATCAGTATCGTAACAAGGATTATAACCAGCTTATTGGATTTTTTTTCTTCCTCCTGTCCATCTAATAAGTCATCAAGTTCGTCTGCCATACTATTCCTCCTGTTCAAAGCGGAAGCTTACAAGTTCATCTATCTCTTTTTTCTCCTGATCATTAAGTTCCTGAAGAAATTCTTCATAAGCTTTCTCTCTGAGTTTTTCCTGAATCTTGCGTTCTTTCATAACTTCACCCAAACGCTTCTGTGCGGCCTCTAAATTGAGGGAAGCCACTTTCACCTCCACAAGCTGCTTTTTTATCTGATTCTTGCACAGCTCAATGGCATTCTTACATATATTAATCTGTAGTATATTGATATTTCCGGATAACTGTTGTCTATAATTTTCTTCGTAAGCTTTTTTCTGTTCAAACATTCTGTCAAGTTTTTCTTCTTCCTGACTGAGCTTCATTCTCGCCGCAGCATACGAATTTCTCGCCTGAACTTCAAGCTTATTCTTAATATCCAGAATGTTCTGCATTCTGTATACGAACTTTGCCATAAGCTGCCTCCGAATATATTATTATTTGAATATATCATTCAACAACCGGATTTCCTCGGAAAATTCATATCTGTCATCAACACCCTGCAAAAGGAAATTATTAACAGCCTCATGCTTTTCTATAGCATAATCAATCTCCTTATTCGAGCCGCTCTTGTACGCTCCGATGTTGATGAGATCCTCCGCCTCATTGTATGTCGCAAGCACATTCTTAAGCTTTCCGGCGACTGCTTTATGTTCTTTATCAACAATCTGGCTCATTACTCGGGATATACTCATAAGAACATCTATAGCCGGATAATGGTTCTTATTGGCCAGCTTTCTGTTAAGCATTATATGTCCATCAAGGATACTTCTTGCTGTATCCGTGATTGGCTCATTAAAATCGTCCCCATCCACAAGAACGGTATATAATCCGGTAATCGAACCTTTTTTACTCATTCCTGCTCTCTCAAGAAGCTTAGGAAGTTCACTATACACACTCGGTGGATACCCTCTCGTTACAGGAGGTTCACCCGATGCAAGTCCGATTTCTCTCTGTGCCATGGAGAAACGTGTAAGAGAATCCATCATCAAAAGGACATCCTTCCCCTGATCCCTGAAATACTCCGCTATGGCTGTAGCAGTCTTGGCTGCCTTATTTCTTATAAGTGCCGGCTTATCGGAGGTTGCCACTATAAGCACACTTCTCTTCATGCCTTCCTCGCCGAGATCCCTCTCGATGAACTCCCGCACCTCTCTGCCGCGCTCTCCTATCAGGGCGATTACATTTATATCTGCCTTGGTATTTCTTGCAAACATACCTAAAAGTGTACTCTTTCCGACACCACTTCCCGCAAATATTCCGATACGCTGTCCCTTTCCGACAGTAATCAGTCCATCCACTGCCTTAACACCGAGTGGAAGAACCTCAGAAATGATTTCCCTCTCCATCGGGTCAGGCGGAGCCGCCTCACATGGATATTCAGCTTCATAATGAATTGTGCTGCCATCGGACGGATTTCCTAGACCATCAAGTGATTTGCCCAGAAGTTCAGGTCCAACCTTTATCATCAGAGGCTTGCCTGTATTTTCAACAATACAGCCCGGCGCAATTCCATCCACTGCCTCAAATGGCATAAGAAGTATTCTGTTGTCCTTAAAGCCTACAACCTCCGCATATATGACCCTGTCCGGATTATCCCTTGGCATAATCTTACATAAATCATTAAGTCGTGCATCCGGACCGACAGATTCAATACTAAGTCCCACTACCTTGGAAACTCTTCCTAACCTCTTATAATAGGTTCTGTCTATCAGCTTTGTATACTTTTCATAATCGATATCTGTAAGCACAATTCTTCTCCCCTATCGGATGAAAATTACTTTTTATTTTATAACTTACCGGTTCATGCAGCTAAGCAGCTTAATATCCTTGACAAGATTACTAAGCTGAACATCAAGGCTGCAGTCAAACACACCCGAATCTGTCTCAATAAGACATTCATTTCTGCTAAGTGTTGAATCCTCCGATATTTCAATATGTACCTCTTTGGATAATGCCCCTGTTATCAGATTCTGATTATTTATTGCAAATCTATAATCATCAGGAGACACATGTATAACAAATTCTTTACATGTATCTACATTATTCATAACAGAATTTATAAGATATATTATCATATCTTTTTTATCTTCAGCAATAGTATGAGTTACATTGGAAAAAACATTGATAAATGTATCAACCAGCTTAGGTTCTATATCAGCAACCTTCGCCTGATACTCTTTATCAAGCTCCTCCTTTTTAAGATTGTATTCTTCCTCCAACTGTCTTTTCCGGTTCTCAACTTCCTCAGCACCCGCCTTCAGGCCTTGGTCATATCCTTCATTCTTCATGACTTCTATGAACTGTTCAGCTTCACGATGTGCCTGGGCGACTATCTCCTCGCCTTCACGTCTTGCATTGTCAAGAATCTCCTGTGTCTGCAGGGTCAGATCTTCCTGTGTTGCCGCATTCTCATCACTATCTGTAAGCTCCTCAACAACCTGTGCGCTCAGACCGCTTACAAATCCGTCCGCATCCGGCGGATTAGGATTCATGACATTCGTGGCAATTATATTCTTTTTGATACTGTTTATCTTGTCAATTACCTTTTGGTTGGAATCAATAATATAATTATTGGAATCCTTTATAACTATACTGTTATACTTCAGCAGATTAGACAACTATCTCGTCACCTCCGCCTCTTGCAATTACAATCTCGCCGGCATCCTCAAGCTTTCTGATGTTGTTAACAATCTTCTGCTGTGCCTCCTCAACATCCTTGAGACGGACAGGTCCCATAAAGTCCATATCCTCTTTTATCATAGCAGCAAGACGCTTTGAAAGGTTCCTGAAAATAACATTCTGAACCTCTTCATTGGCATTCTTAAGCGCAACGGCAATATCATTGTTCTCAATATCACGCAGCACTCTCTGAATAGCTCTGTCGTCGAGTGAAAGAATATCCTCGAATACGAACATTTTCTTTCTGATCTCGTCTGCAAGCTCCGGATCCTCAACTTCAAGAGTCTCAACAATATGCTTCTCCGTTCCTCTGTCAACCGAATTGAGGATATCAACGATAGCATCGACACCACCGACAATGGTGTAATCCTGATTAACAAGCGAAGCAAGCTTACGCTCTAACACACCCTCGACTTCCTTGATAACATCCGGTGATGTTCTGTCCATCTGGGCAATTCTCTTGGCTACATCAGCCTGCTTCTCAGGCGGAAGTGCTGAGATAACCATAGATGACTGCGCCGGCGACAGATACGATAAGATGAGTGCAATCGTCTGTGGGTGTTCATCCTGTATAAAGTTAAGCAGCTGCGCAGGGTCTGTCTTTCTCACAAACTCGAAAGGACGTACCTGAAGGCTTGCGGTGAGTTTTCCGATAACCTCTTTTGCCTTATCGGCACCAAGTGATTTTTCAAGAAGATCCTTGGCATATCCGATACCGCCCTCCGCGATATACTGCTGTGCAAGACACACCTCATAAAATTCATTGAGAACTTCCTCTTTGGTTCCGGGCGATACACTATTCGTATTGGCTATCTCAAGTGTAAGCTGTTCAATCTCATCATCATGAAGATGTTTAAATATCTGTGATGACATATCCGGTCCTAATGCAATCAGAAGAACTGCTGCCTTTTGGATACCATCTAATCCATTTTTCTTTGCCATATTGTCTCCATTCCGAAGCGTATCACATCACGCCCCACTCTCCATTAGTACTGATTCAAACTCATGCGCGTTTAATCCCAGCCATCGTTGAGCCAGTTTCGAAGAAGCATTGCGACCGCTTCCGGATTTTCCTGTACAAATTTTTCAATAGCCTTGCGTGCCTCAGACTTATCCTGAAGATCAATCTCCTCAAGCGGTGCCTGCTTCTCTCTTGTAGAGGCAAGCATATCCTCCACTGAAAGCTCCGGTTCTGTCTCCTCTACAGTAACAGGTCTTGCACTTCTGAATACTACAAACAGAAGGAGTCCGACAATCAGAACCGCAAGAACGATCTGAATTATAAACGAAGTCGGTGTACTGCTCTTCGGAGTGTCTAAGAATACATACTTCATATTAGCTGAAATAGCTATATTGTTGACATCTATACCTGTACCGAAAGCAATAAGCTGTGCCAAATCTTCCTCAACGGTAATAGGTGTAGGTGAGCTGTTGGCAAGCTTATACTCATCATATGTCATATCGCCAAGCAGCCCCTGTGTTCTAAGGTCATCCTCAGAAACAACATTATACTTAGTAAGAATAATCGACAGGCTGGAATCGCTGTATACAATCGCCTCTGCCGCCTTCTCCTTGGTAGTATATGTGCTGTTCTGCAGCCAGTCTATCTGCGTAAGATTATACTCTCCATTGGTCGTAGTGCCGTTCTCAATATCGTATCCTGTGTCATCGTCATTGGATTCAGTACCTGCTGTTCCGCCGGAGCCAGTCCCATTAGTACTGTTGACCTCGTAGCTGGTGCTTCTTAAGCCCTCCTCAGAGCCATCCGGTATATTATATTTCTGGGTTATCTCAGTCACCTTATCGCTGTCAAATACAAGATTTGCCATAACCTCGGCGTCAGAATAATTCTGCATTGCAAGCGCAAGTTTCTTGACGCGTGCTTCCATATTGGTCATCATTTCTCTCTGGAACTTCGTGCTTGTCTTAAGTCCCGATGAGTTGCCGGAGGCATCCGCAATACCTGAGAATAACAACTGCCCCTTGTCATCTATAACCACAACATTGTTGGTGTTGTTGCTTCCGACATTATTAGCAAGCATAAGACCTATTGCCTCTGTTGTAGACTCCGAAAGTGTCTTGCTGGTGACAAGTGTAGCTGTAATATGTGCATCCTTATTCTCCTCAAAAATTGAAGAGTTGTCCTCAAATTTGATTGTAACCTGTGCGCTCTTTATTCCGTCAATCTTCGCAAGCTGTGCGGCGAACTTCTTCTCAAGTGTCTCTACATATAACTTTTCCTTGTCATCCTGCGTCTGTGAAAAGCTTCCGGTAAGGACATCGGCATAGGAATATCCGGTTGAAGCTATATTGTTAGAGCCAAGTACAAGCTGTGCCTCAATCTCATCTTTCTTGTCGATTATGATTTCAAAATTTGAACCAACCGTACAAGGTATGTCATTGCTGGTGAGCAATTGTCTGACCTCCGTAGCCTCGGAAGCCGTTGAACAATACCGCACCACAACCGTCTGTGGCTGTGCCAGAACGAATCCAAGTATTGCAATCGCAATAACTGCCACCAATACGGAAGAGATAAATATTGTTTTCTGTTTTTTATTGTATTTATTCCAAAATTCCTTTATCTTATCAAGGTATTTTTTTACTATATCCGGCATATGTGCTCTCCTGTATCACTAGTTATCTATTAAATCGGCTATCCGCAATCCGCTGACGTTCTCTGCTTATCAGCCGAATAACTGAATCCGGTTAAATTACACCTGTAGCTGCATAATTTCCTTGTATGCATCCAAAATTCCGTTTTTTATCGCAACAGTGTACTGAAGTGCTATATTAGCCTTGTTCTCAATAATACTCAGCTCATGAGTGCTTGTAAGCTTTCCCATTGCATAATCAATCTCAGCCTGCTGTGCCTGCTGTATGTAACCGTTCGTTCCTGAAATCAGGTTAACCGCTGCCTGATACAGCTCATCAAAGCTGCCGGAGCCTTCCGACTTCCCTGCCTTAGAATTATCAGCAATCGAGTTAGTAATGTAATCTGATGATACACCTGATAGTATATTAACTGTTGACATAAGTATTCCCCGCTTCTATTTGTATAATTAAAATTATTTACCTATCTGAAGGCCCTTGCTCGCCATGCTCTTAGAAGCCTCAAATGCTGTTGCATTCGCCTCATATGAGCGTGAAGCATCGATAAGATCTGTCATCTCCGTTATGATATTGACATTAGGGTATGTTACATATCCGTTCTCATCTGCGTCCGGATGTGACGGATCATATACAAGCTCCATAGGTGTATCTGTATCATTCACTATGGCAGTCGCCTTAACTCCGTTGCCCACTCCGCTTCTGGTCGCATCAAAAATCTCGCTGAACGTGCGTATTCCATAATTATTCCCCTTCTCATTGAGAACAACATTCTTGCGTATATAAGCTCCGCCTTCATTCGTCCTTGTAGTCTTTACATTAGCTATATTCTCGGAAATAACATCCATTCTGAGTCTCTGCGCAGTCATTCCCGATGATGCTATATTAAATGAACTAAACAGTGCCATAATCAACCTCCTGCAAAATTATTTCTATTTAGAAAGAACTGACTTCATTCTCTCGAATTCCTTATTAAGCCCTTCTATTATTCCATCATACATCAACTGGTTAGAGGCAAGTTCAGCCTCCTCCACATCAATATCCACATTATTTCCATCAAGTCTTGTTGAAAGCTGTGAATTATCTGTATATACATAAGGCTTAAGCCTTGTATAATCGACATCAGCCACCTTCTGGTCAAGTGTGGAATTTGTCTTTCCCTGCCTTGCAATCTCATTCTGCAGAAGGCTCTCAAACTTCATGTCCTGTCTTTTAAAGCCCGGTGTGTCGACATTGGCTATATTGTTATTAAGTATCTCATTCCTGGTCCATGCCGCATCAGCCGCCGATGAAAGCACATTGACATATCCAAATGCTCCAGATTCAAACATTCTTCATTCTCCTTTATGATAATAAATTTATCAATTTCTCAAAAACCTAAAGTTATACATTCTTCTTATCAATTATAAGACATCCCCGGAAAAAAACAAGCTTTTTTTACAATATCTTACATATTAATTCAAATAATGCGCTGTTCTAAACAGAGCAGCGCACTCTTCCTAAATATAATTAGTCTGTTATTCAGTCAAATCTATCTTCTTGAGTTCATCAAAGACCACATCATTGAGCACCTTGATATATGTTCCCTTCATTCCCGAAGACCTTGATTCAATAACCCCCGCACTCTCAAACTTTCTGAGTGCATTGACTATAACCGAACGTGTAATTCCCACCCTGTCGGCAATCTTGCTTGCGACCAGAATCCCCTCGTTGCCGTCAAGTTCCTCGAAAATATGCTTGATAGCCTCAAGCTCTGAAAATGACAATGTACTTATCGCAGACTTTACAATATGAACCTTTCTCGTCTCCTCTGCATTCTCCTCGTTGACCGAACGCATCATCTCAAGCCCGACAACCGTTGTACCATACTCACACAAAATTATATCGTCTATATCATACTGGCTGTCACACTTATACATAAACAATGTACCAAGACGCTCACCTGCAATATCTATAGGTGCGATAATTGCCTGATACTTTTTAGCATCTCCTCTTCCAAAGCCAAGGGTTTCCAGATTGACATTCTCTTTCGTCGAAAGAACACTGAGTAAACGCTCATTAAGCATGTGATCAATGAATTCTCCCACCTCGTCATCAATCAGTTCCTTAATCTCCTCAACCCCATCACAGGTGCTGCTTCCTAATACCTTGCCCTTCTTGCTTATAACAAGAGTATTGGACACCAATATCTCACTGAGAACCTGGCATATATCGTTGAATACCACCTTGTGAGAATTATTGTTGTGCAAAAGTTTATTGATTTTCCTCGTCTTATCAAGTAACTGAACGCTCATCCGTGCAACCACCCTTTCCATATAAATAATAACTTACCTTTATCAACAAAAAACTTAGCAAATAGAATATTATTGCTTCTACTTGCTAAGTTTAGCATAAATTATTTGAATATACAATAGTTTTTGTATATTTTTTTGTGAATAGTCTGAATAATTGTTATAATTCTTAATATTCTGTTTCATGCACAGGAAATTTAGTTCTTATTATCTTATTTATCCATCTTATCCATGACATATCCGCAGTGTTCATCCGCACAGACAAGCTTATTGCCCTTTTCAACCATATATCCGCCACATTCAGGACATTTCTTGTCTGACGGCTTCTGCCATGACATAAAATCGCACTCAGGGAAGCCTTCACATCCGAAGTATTTTCTTCCCTTCTTCGTCTTCTTAATGACAATATCCTTACCGCACTTAGGGCAGGCAACGCCTATCCTCTCAAGATACGGCTTAGTATTTCGACATTCAGGAAATCCCGGGCAGGCTAAGAACTTGCCATGTGGTCCATACTTAATGACCATCATTCGACCACAAACATCACACGGAATGTCTGTAACCTCATCTTCAATCTTAACCTCCTCAAGCTCCTTCTCAGCATTCTTAACTGCCTCATCCAGATCCGGATAGAAGTTTCTCACAACAGTCTTCCACTGTATGCTGCCATCAGCAACACCATCAAGAAGTGATTCCATGTTAGCTGTGAAGTTGACATCAACAATGACAGGGAAGGCCTTCATCATTATTGAATTTACGGCTTCTCCGAGCTCCGTCACATATAGATTTTTATTTTCCTTGGCAACATATCTTCTATTAATTATAGTCGTTATAGTAGGTGCATAAGTACTTGGACGTCCTATTCCAAGCTCCTCAAGCGTTCTTACAAGCGATGCCTCGGTGTAATGTGCAGGCGGCTGTGTGAAATGCTGTCTGCTGTCCGTATCCTCAAGAGTTATAACGCTGTCCGTACTCAGGCTCCCCACCATTGAATTATTCTCTTCCTTCTCCTCATCAGCCTCAGCATATACCGACATAAATCCGTCAAACACAAGTCTTGATGATGATGATGAGAAATGGTGTCCACCAACTGTAATCTTAGCCGTAGTTGTCTCATATCTCGCCGGCTGCATTCTGCTCGCCGCAAAGCGCTTCCATATCAGCTGGTACAGACGGAACTGGTCGCGTGCAAGCGAATCCTTAATCTTAGCAGGCGTAAGCTCGATATCGGTAGGTCTGATTGCTTCATGCGCATCCTGAATTTTTTTATCATTCTCTTTCTTGTTATCTATCGGACAGTAATAATCAACACCATAGTTATTCTTTATATACTCACGCGCAGAGACATCCGCTTCCGCTGCAACTCTTGTGGAATCGGTTCTCAGATAGGTTATGATACCGATTGTACCATGACCATCTATATCCACTCCTTCATATAACTGCTGTGCAATGCGCATGGTCTTCTGGGTTGAAAAATTAAGTGCCTTGGCTGCTTCCTGCTGGAGTGTACTTGTTGTAAACGGAAGAGGAGCCTTTCTTATCCTCTCACTCTTCTTTACCTCATCTATCTTAGCAGCACCATTCTTAAGCCCGGCAAGAACCGCATTCTTCTCGTTCTCATTATGAATAGCTGAATTGCCGTTTTCATCGCCAATGTACTTCGCCGTCAACAGTTTTTTCTCACCCTTGACTTTAAAAATACCATCGATTGTCCAATATTCCTCAGGAATAAACGCATTTATCTCCGCTTCCCTGTCGCAGATTATCCTGAGCGCAACCGACTGAACTCGTCCGGCGCTCAGCCCCCTCTTTACCTTCTCCCAGAGAACCGGGCTAATGCGGTAGCCCACCATACGGTCAAGTATTCTTCGCGACTGCTGTGCATCGACAAGGTTCATGTCAAGCTTCCTTGGTTCCTTTATCGAAGCCTTAACAGCATTCTTGGTAATCTCATTAAAGCTTATTCTGTTGATATCCTTATCATCTATCTTAAGTGCCTGTGCAAGGTGCCACGAAATAGCCTCTCCTTCACGGTCAGGGTCGGTTGCAAGATAAACCTTATCCGCCTTTTTAACCTCTCTTCTAAGATGGGCAAGTATATCTCCCTTACCTCTTATTGTTATATATTTTGGTTCAAAGTCATGTTCCGTATCTATTCCCAGCGTACTCTTAGGCAAATCACGAACATGGCCCTGTGATGCAACCACTTCATAATTAGAACCAAGAAATTTCTTGATGGTCTTCACCTTTGCCGGGGACTCAACGATTACAAGATATTTTGCCATGACAACTCCTCCAGTTATTATTTTCCTCGCACGTACATTCCTCCAATTCGTTTTGCAAGTCCGGCAAGCTCAAGTCTCACAAGACATTCCGCTGCCTCCTTGAAGCTTACTCCGCTCTTACGAATTAAATCATCAATGCTCTGCGGGTTAAAATCTAAATGACTATACAACATTTTCTCCGGCTTTGCAAGTTTTATTTGTGAATTTTTTATATTGACAGAATAATTTTGTACTTCTGACAGTCCCAATTCAAATAAAATATCGTCCATACATGTTATGACAGCAGCACCTTGACGTATCAGCCTGTTACATCCCATGCTCAGCACATCTGTCACTCTCCCCGGCAATGCCATGACCGTTCTGCCCTGTTCTAACGAATGGTCGGCAGTTATAAGAGAACCACTTTTAACTCCGGCTTCAACAACAATCACAACATCTGACAGCCCGCTTATAATTCTGTTTCTCATAGGAAAGAATCCCGATAACGGCTTCGTGTCGGGACGATATTCAGAAATTATCCCCCCACCCTTCTGTATTATCTCATCGTATGTGAAACGATTCTCCGGCGGATAGCAATGATTGATTCCACTTCCAAATACCGCAAATGTCCTTCCTCCGTCAACTCCGAGACATCCGTTATGCGATGCGGTATCTATCCCTCTCGCAAACCCGCTGACAATCTGCACTCCATACCGTGCAAGCTGCGCGGCAATATCCTTTGCCATGCTTCTGCCATATTCGCTGCACGCCCTTGCCCCTACAATCGCCACCGTCTTATGGTTCTGTTCCGGAAGCCTTCCGCGATAATAGAGTATGTACGGCGCATCAAAAATATCCCTAAGTTTTTCAGGGTAGTCACTTGAATCAATGCAGACCATATTTATATCCGACGCTGCCAACCCTTCAAATTCCTTGTCAAGCCTTCTCTTAAGGCTCCTGTCGAAAAAAGCTCCAATCTGTGCATCACTGTATTTTATATCTGACAAAGAAAACACCTGTCTTAAGAACTCCTCAGCCTTCTCCTGTCCTACGCTCTCTTCAATTTCATACAGCTCCCACACATCATCCACTGCCGCCCTGAGTGCCGCCAGCTTCTTATATCCATATCCCGGCAGATTGGTAAGCCAGAACCATGCCCTGATACGCTTATTTTCTTCATCCATCATTCATCCCCCTTATCCTTCACCCTGTAGCTCAACGCCTCGAGCACATGCCGCTCCTCCACATTCTCCGCTCCATCGATATCCGCCAATGTACGCGCCACCTTGAGCGCCTCTGGCACTCAGTCCATATACATCATACGCTTCTCTCATAAGCTTCTCGGATATATCGTCAAGTCGGCAGTATTTCTTAATCTCATCATTAGTCATACGGCTGTTATAACGTCCCTCGCCAAGTCTTTCCTGCTGGACTCTCCACACACGTTCAACAATTTTCCGCATATTGGAGCTGTCGAAATTCCCAATTACTGTCTGCATATCACCATCTTCATCTGTTCTTTTACCGGCATTTTCATCTGCTTTTCGTCTGTCTCCTGCTCCGGTCTTTTCATCCATTCTTCTTTCACCTTTTATTTCTTCAGAAGCCACATTTTTACCTATAAGCTCGTCAAAGCTTACCCTCTGCAATGATATGGATATATCAATTCTGTCTAGTATCGGCCTGCTTATGCGCCCATAGTGCTTATTCACATCCCATGTGGTACACCGGCACCTTGTCCTATCGGGATAGAAACCGCATGCACAGGGATTTATAGCCGTCGCAAGCATGAAATCAGCCGGCAGCTCACAGGAGCCTGTAATCCTGTTAATCACTATCCTTCCCGATTCAAGCGGCTCCCTCAGCTGCTCCACAACCCTTGTGTCAAAGCGTGTAAGCTCATCAAGAAACAGCACTCCCTTAGACGCAAGCGACACCTCCCCCGGTTCAACCAATCGTCCACCGCCTATAAGCGCCGCCGACGTAATCGAATGATGTGGTGCACGGAACGGTCTTACACTCATATCCGGTCTGCCGCCAAGCTTTCCGGCTATGCTGTAAATGCAGGCAAGCTCAAGCTGTTCATTCTTAGACATGCCGGGCATAATGGTCGGAATACGCGATACAAGCATCGTCTTTCCAGCTCCCGGAGGTCCCATAAGCAGTATATTGTGTCTTCCCGCAACGGCTGTGAGCATGGCTTTCTTGGCATACTCCTGACCATATATATCTGAATAGTCAGGATTTACCTTATCTTCATCGCTGCACCTGTCACAGACTGCATTAGCATCAATAACCTCACAATATTTCCCATCATCCTGTTCATCTACAAGCTCCGATAAATGCTGCACAGGAATAATCTCTATCTCCGGCACCATAAGCGCCTCTGAGTAGTTAGCCGCAGGAACTATGCACCCCGCATATCCCTGCTTCTTCGCCTCAAGCACCGCCGGAAGCACACCTCTCACACCGATAACCGCGCCATCAAGCCCAAGCTCACCAATCACAATCCTGCTCTTCAGCTTATCCTCCACAATAATACCTATCTCCTCAAGAATGGCACATGCAACCGCAAGGTCAAAGCCTGTCCCCTCCTTGCGCATTGCCGCAGGTGCAATATTGATTGTCACCCTTCCCTGCGGGAACGGATAGCCGCACTTCTTGATTGCGACCCTGATTCTCTCCCTGCCGTCCTTTACTGAACTTCCAAGGTTGCCTGTCATCTCTATGTCCGGCAGCCCGCCCGACACATCTGCCTCCACCTCAAGCAACGTAGCACCCATCGCTGTGACCATCGCACAGCCCACCTTGCTCACCATAGTAAATCCTCCATTCTTATATTCTCCAAATGAAAAACCTGTAACCTCATTAACTGATGTTGGGCTCAAAAGGTATTTTGCCCCCAATGATACCGAATTGCTTCGTGCCATGCACTCTCTGATTAAGTACTTAAAAACTTTCACAAATTAAAATTGAAATGTGGTCTGAAACAGACCGGATACTGCTGAAATAAGATTAAACATTCTTGAGCCTTCCCTGCTCATTGTATTTTGCAATGAAAGCAGGGAAGATTTATTGCTTATGTATTTTTCTTAGCTTCGACGTTTTCACAACTGCTCTTCTGAAGCATGTGTATTTTCCTTTATATATTCATCATATTTTTTCTTAAAATCCTCTTCCGTCATATCTGCCATGTCTGCTGCTTCCGAATAGCTTATAATCTTTTTCCGCAACAATTTGTCAAATACTTCCATCTGTCCCTCTGTTCTCCCTTCCTGTTTAAACCTCTCAATAGCACTTCCCATATCTCCACCTCCGTCGACTATCTTGTATCTTCTTTTAATCTCCGACGTTTTCGGAAAACGGGTGCTGTACGCATTGTCCTCGACAAAAATTCGCATCAATTCTGATACATCTGAACCATTCCTGACCTTCGTATTGACGTATATCTCCTCAAAGCCATTGTCAACCACAGCACCGGTTTCCCTCACAACCCTATCAACATGATATATCGGACTCTTCCCCTTAAATATATCAAATTTTGAAATAAATACAATACATACATCCGGAACATTTTTAAATTTTGTTCCGGGTTCTGAGATATTGGTGGTAAGTATCGCTCCGTTGTATCTCACCCTTCTCTGGTGATCATCGTCATCCTCTTTCTGAACCTCAATGTTCACCTGCCTGCCGTCCGACTTAACACACTTTGCGTCAAGAATCACCGAACGCCCCTGCAGGTTCGTTCCTGTCCACTGAGGTATCGTCTCAAGCACCTTAAGTTCATTATCCTCAAGTATCACCCGCAATATCTCCTCACAGAAACCCACATCCTCCGCCATCTTCCGGAACATCAAATCATCTATCGGATTCAATGCCCTCGCTTCTTCACTGCTTGTCATTTTCCCCATAAAGCTTTCTCTCCTTACATACTGTGCATAACATCCTGTACGTCGTCTGACTGTACATTGTCTAATTGGTATCAACTTCGCTGTTCCTTGGTTGTATACTGTCTTTCCTGTGGTTATTGGAATAAAAGCATGAACTTCTGATAAATAAGACTACCGATAATAAACGGTATATTTTAAATAGAAGAATTATAGATATGTGCTTTGCGATTAATATAGCACCATATATGACTATTGGCAACAGAAATCGTGTCAAATAAGATGAATCGAATATATTTTAAACCAATGATTAACATTCCGTCATAATAGGCAAAAAAACATGCGGTTCTATCTGATTAGAACCGCATGTTTTTAGGAACTGCATATTTCTCAAACTACATGATTTACAGAAATACATGATTCTCAAAGCTGCATGATTTCCATAACTGCATGATTTCCATAACTGCATGATTTTCAGAACTGCAGGTTTTTTATAATAATGTTAGTCAAGATAATATAAACTCTGAAGGTTAAGCTTCATATACGCAAGCCCCACCTCAGCGGAACGGTTATTGTTAACCTCGAACGTAAATGTGCTGCTCACGGATCGGATATCCGATTTTCTATAGTAGAAGTAATACAACCCATTATTGTTAAGTCCCGCAAAGAACTTATCGGTATCATCAGCTGTGTGGACAGTACCGGCAGCCTCAGCACCATGGGTCTCACCTGTCCATATCTCAGTGATATAGCCCATACTTCCATCCTTCTTGGCATACGATATACGCACATCCATATCATTTGAAAAGCTCATATCCTCAGGTCTGAAATATATGCGCACGTAATCAGCATACTCATCAGGTACATCTGCCGAATAATCCTTGGCACTATTCTTGTCAATGCTGAGGTCATAAGCAGAGGACTGTCCTGCACCGACACCCGGTGTCATATCAGCCTTCTCAATCTTAACAGTAGGTGCATCATAGCTTATTCTGTATGCCGCTATCATTGTATTGACAAAAAGCTTTGCCTCCATATCACCGGATACCCACGAATGTCCGACACCTGAATAAAATACATTACCCTTACTGTAGATATAGTAGTTATTGGCAGCATCATTAGGAGACACGCCATAGGTCAGGGCACTTCCTTCACCGTTTTCTGTGGACGATGAACTTCTTGCACTTCCGATTCCCGCATTACCGCTTGCAACCGGGTCTGATAAACAATACCATACAGTAACCTCCTTATCCTCCATGTTGAGCTGATACCACTGTCCATGCGTAGGCGCAATCGAAAGAACATCCGATATCTTATACGGATAAGTTGTTATCTGGCCTTCATTTACCTTTGTTGCAGTTGTAGTCAGATCATTGTTGTTTGCAAAGCCTGTACTGCTTGACACACTGTTCTCATTGACAACCGCATTTCCCTGTGGGTTGGTTATCATGTATCTGTATGGCAGCCTGTTATAGCTGTTTCCGGTCTTATTAGGATTGTTCCAATCCGTCTGTTTCTTAGTCCAGCCGAGCCTCTTCATCGCATAATATGTAAAGCCCTGCTTCTGGTCGCTTGAAATCTCATCGTAGCTTAAGCCGCTCTGATATCCGGTTACAGCATTCTTAAGTCTGTCCCCGGATGCTAATGAAGCAAGCTCTGTGCTCACCGCCTTGTACCGGTTCATGCCCATAATATCGCGCAGCATGGCATTGGCTGTGTAGCCGAAGGTCTTATTTCCATTTTGCTTCAGATTATACAAGGAGGTGATATCATGCGTGTAAAGAATACTCTTTCCAAGCTTCGTGTAATACTGCAGATATTCAACAGCGCCATTGGTATTACTAAGGTCAACAGCACCATAGATATCTCCGAATCCAACAATAATCATGTTATAGGAGCTGAGCTTTCCTATGCTCCTGCCATCAAGCTCCGACCTAATCTCGCGCCCCGATTTATCAAACTCATCCGATACACTCGCGAGAACACCTGTCTCCGGGTTCGTGCTGCTTATATCCTGCGATAGGTCGAATTCAAATCCTTCTCCTGCGAAGAATTTCTCAAAATCCGACCATGTAATCGTGCGGACCGTCACATCAAAATCATTCAGATTGGAGTATCTTTTCCTGAATAAATCATTCTTCTCCAGATTAAGAAGACCCGAATCATTTTTCGGCATAATCTGAAGTACCTTGAGCTTCTTTTTCTCTGTATCCGAACGAAGCTTTGCTGCGGAAGAACCTGTCCTGGTATATCTGACATTCACATTATCGTTTCTGTATACCTCTATCTTCCATTGTACAATACCCACTATACTTGAAGCGACATCATAGATACATGTATTTACCCCCCTGTTTCCATCATTGTATGTCGCAGTTCCCTCCTGTACAATCTCGCCCGAAGAGAACTTGCTGTCCCTGTCCTGATCCACATAGATACGATAATTATAACCCTCTCCCGGAACAGTAAATTCAAACGTCATATACGCATCTCCGTCTCCGTTAACCGGAAGATAATTAGGATTGGATATCGTAGGGTTGGTGTCACTAACGGTTGTTCCATTATAGAGTGCGGGAACCGATGTAAATATAACAGCCTCTGCCTTATTTCTAAGGGTATCCTGAAGTCTCTTTGTGTCCGAATACAGATAAATTCCTTTTATCTCAGCATCCGTATTCCTATAGCTGTTCACAAGGCTGTAGAGATTAGAACCTGTATCTATAAAAAACCTTTCAAGGTCATAGAGATACTTTTCTGCTACAACAGGCTTTCCTGAGGCGATGAAGCTGATAAGCTCATTCTTCTTGATATTCGTGATATCATTTCCGGCGAAGCGCAGCTCCTCACTTGAGACAACACCTGTGCCGGCATTGTTATATATGAACCTTACAGAACGGTTACGGCTGCCGCCATCATAGCAGGTCGACACCATCTTATCCCCGAGGTGGAAATATATCTTTCCGTCAAGAGAATCATCATTAAAATCAGTGATTGTGTTTCCCCATGTACTCGAACCATCATTGAAAAATGCCTGCGCATTGGTCTTTACATTATATCCACCGGCATCAAGTCCGATGTATACAAGGTCATAATCGCTGTTGATGTCATCAACCTTTCCTATGTACTCCGCGGTTGTCATGTGTGTGACCTCTATATTTCCCTGAAAATCAGGGATAAGACGTCTTATATAATTCTCCGTCCTCGTCCACTCAGGCTTACTTGCCGAATCAAGCCCCACACTTGGCTCAATGTCAAGAATCCTAAGAGTGGTATCTTCTCCGTAATAAGACTTTTTACTTCCTATACCGAGAATATATCTCACGGCATCCGATGAGTCTGCCTTATCAGCATTATATTGGAATGTATCCGCATTCTCATCCAGATAATCCCTGAAATTGCCAAACAGATACCTTCCATCCTGCAGCTGCTTATCCGAACCAAGACCACCATCCTCATTTACAAACTGCATGGTCACACATGAATTACCATTGAAGGTAAATATATGATTGTCAACGTAGGTCTTGTACTTCTGCTCACTCAGATTAGAACAGCTTCCATACAAAAACCAGTTCTCGGAGGATGTAAAATAGTTATAGAGATTGCCTGAATAATCCTTCTCCATAAGCTGGAAGGTATATCCTGACCAGCACTTATCAGCAGGTGACCTCTGAAGCGTATCCACAAGCTCACCGTTTACTATCTTTACAAGCTCATTTCCCGGCTGCAAATATAGCTGTTTAAAGAAATTAGGATTCATCGACATAAGCATGACACTGAGCTTATATACATTGTTGCTGCTGGAGGTCGCCTGATAATCCTTGCCTGTATCCTTGAAGCTCCAGTCAAATATATCCATGTTTACATTATTCACTGTCGAGAGTGATGTAAGTGTGCCCTGACTGAAATCAAAAAGCCGGTTGTCAATTATTATTGAAGCGTAGTTCTCGGACGCTGAAACCCTGTTAAAAATCTTCATTGCTGCATCGGCAGATATATCATTGATTTCAAAGGTGTTGATTGGATAATCCATTGTTGCGGAGGTATGTCCAAGTCTGTTAGCCGGTGCACCGTTTATCGTCTGCTTCCACGCACTCACAATCTCCGTGTTATGATTTCCCGGAAAGATATAGATAAGGTCTGCGTAATCAACCCACTCCGGTGTTCTGTTGAGCTCCTGTGCCGTGATAGTCTTTATCACACAGGAGTAACCGGCAGCCGTCTCATCATCCAGCAGAAGCGTATCCTTGAGAAAATTCTCCTTATTTGTATACACCTTATACATACCGCTGACTTCAACCACCTGGTCAACCATCATCATTGAGTCCGAACCATCAAGCTTGGCATTATAGCTCGTTCTGGTTGTATATATTCTTTCACCGACCTCAGTCGCCGCTTCGGCAATGTCATCATTAAATTCTATGCCCTCATACTGCGAAGCCTCAAATGAGTTGACAGTGTGCCAGATATACTCTCCGCCGTCCACACCTTTTTTAACCATCTTTCCTGCCTCAACAGAGAAATAACCCTTACCCGTGCCTACATACTCATAATAGCCCTTATGTACGAACGACTGTCCGCCGTACTGATTAATTCTCCATGCCCAGTTCTGAAGATTACCTCTGTAGGAGCCATAATTGGAGGCATTTCCCTCCGGCTCATCCATGAAAAAGAAGGTTCCTGAAGGCACATCCGTCAAATAACCTGTTGTCAATGTCTGCGCTATTCTTGTATACTCTCCGAAGCCGAACATATCCTCCATTCTGATAGGCTCACATCCGCTCACAAGATATCCCAGCTCACCGCACTCCTCAGCCGGAGCAATCTCAAGTATGACAAAGGGTCTTTCTGCCGTACCTCTTGTGATTGATGTAAAATCAGTGTTACCATACTGCGGCAGCTCCTCTATGTCATCAAGCACAGCTCTTATGACATCCGCTCTCCCGGAATTATTCTTAAGCCCCGCATCAAGTGCTCTCTGCACGCTTGCACTGACGGATAAGCTCACATTCAGCGTATTGATATCAGCCACACCCAAAGCCAAATGTGAAGTCCCCTTTCCCTGAACAGCCTGCACCGGCATAAGTGTAACCGCAGTCACAACAGATAACATGGCAGCAGCAAGCTTCCTTACACTTCTCTTCAGATTATTAATATTTCCCATAAACATCAACCCACTTTCTTTCATACTTGTGCAGCTGGTTCTATGTGCCGGACTCTAGCTTTTTAAAATCCGCCACAGTATTTCTTGGCTTAATCTCTATGCTCTGCGTAAGCTCGGACTTTGAATTGGCAAGAGTGAAGCTCATGCTGATTTTCTCAATCTTATTCGTCTCCTTGACGCTGCTGTTGTATGTGTATACGACATTACCCGAAGCATCTGTTGTCGCTTCCATGACACCAACTGTAATTTTAAAATATCTGACAAGCTCTGATATGCAATTTCCCTTATTGTAATCAACCACAGCTCCCGCATCATATATATACAGATACCCTGCGTCACCATACGGACTCTCCTCTACCCATATATACTGTTTTGCGACTGCTTTATTCTCCCCCTCTGCAGCAGGTGTCCCGGTGGTAAAATATACAACCTTCCTGCCATCCATCAGCTTATCCTCTTCAAGCGTAAAATTCGTTCCCTCAAGTATCGCCGCCGACATTGATGAGGTAATAAGCTGTGAATCATTCTGCAAATCTATCGTTGCGCTCTGTTTCCTGAAAAAATTAGTCCCACCTACCATTATTGCCGAAATCATCGATGAAACAATACCCATTATGGCAATTCCTATAAGTACCTCTATGAGAGTGATGCCCTTGTTATCCGAAAATCCGTCCCGTTTATGTGCTCTGTCTAGTTTCATACTACTTAACCTCATACTTTCCTGTTGCAAAGAATATGGTAAGTTCACTCTCCTTTTTTCCGTGTGCCGCTCTTATCCTTCCGGTGCCCGAGGTCTGCATGGCTGTTCCGCCGTCTGCCAAGGCATAATTAAAGGATTTTATCGCACCTGTCGAAGCGTCGAATGTCATCGCGAAACCGGTAATCTTCACCTCTTCGTCACTATCTTTAGTGTAATACAGGTCACATTTTTTCAGCTCTGTCACAGTGTCCACAGGCGTCTGTGTGGCGGCTGCCTGTTTAGTTACCGTCATGCTCACGCTGCCGTCGGCATCCGTATCCACCGAAAAACGCCATCCGTACAACAGATTCTGCGTCATTGTCTTCTGACGTGTCTCCTGAATACCTGTCGCAATGCTCTTGGTCACACTGGTCATATTTCCAGCCTGGATAAGACCTATGGAAGCGAAAGAAACGCCGATAAATATACCCATAATGGCAATGACAACCAGCAGCTCAATCAATGAAAAGCCTTTATTCATTTCATTATTCAATGTATTGCAGCTGTCATTCCTGCCATTCCTACTTTTCCTACTTTTCATATCGGCATTTTCCCTCCTTTTCATAGCATTTATTAAGAGCATTATTCCGTCTCTGTCTGTGTCGCTGCACTTCTTCTGTAATTTGCAATATTTATGCAATCCGATGCCGCATAACTGTTAAGATTGCCCTTTTCCTTCTCATCAGGCTGCTTTGCATGTGCACCATCATTGTAGCCGATATGCTTTCCGAGCTCAGTGACATTCGTTCCGTCGAAATATCCTCTGACACCCGGAAGTGTCTTAAGAATCGTATCAATAAGCTCCGGTGCCGCACTATATGTACCACCTTCAAGTTTGACATCTCCCGTCGCGATGATGCAGCCCTCAAAATTCCGGTCTACAACCACGTTGCCATCCACAATTATAATTCCTCTTTCAGGTGCACGGCTGTCGAAATCATTGCTGAGCTTCACATCCCCATTATGCACGAAAACAACATAGTTCTCCGCATTGCTGCCATCTTCATTCTCGACATAGTAATAGGCATTTCCGACCTCGGCTATCTTTGACCTGCCTTTGAGAATATTGTCGACTGCACCATGATTTAACTCAGCCTCCGATTTAATCTTATGTGAAAAACGCATAGAGCCGTAGTTGAGCGTCGGATAAGGCCTGCTTCCATCCCAGTCGGAGGAATTGTACATCCAGTCATCCTCAAGCTCTATAAGGAGGCTTCCTATTATTCTCTGTCTCCATCTCGAATTGTCGTAAAGAACCCTGACAAGTTCGTCCCCTACACTGTTATATTCGTTCACACCCGAAGCATTGTCCCTCACAATTCCCTTCTCATACACACGGGCATTAGGGTTAATCGTGATAGCCTTAGTTCCTGTACCGTCATAGTCAAGGAAATCGTCATAAGCCTCATCAATCAAACTTCTTATTCTCGCTCTTATCACCTGAGCCTCGGCAAGATTTCCGGCTCCGGTTATCCCGGCATCTGAGCAAAGCTCATTGAAGGTATCATCATCGTAAAGTCCGCGATAAAAGCTTGCAGCCGCATCACCGCTCGAGAAATTGTAATAGTACTCATACTCCCCGCCTTCGACCGGATTGGCAATCACGCGCTGTGCCGGGTTGAGCAGCTTCTTTGCAAAGAAGTTATCGTTAATTATTCCGTTCCATGACGCCGGAAGAACATACGCCGTCTGTGTGTAGCGCACGGCAATAGACTCGCCCGTTCTATAATAGCTCTCATCGCCTGGGTCTGATGAGCCTTCGTTATATACAACCCATCCGTAACCTCCCAATATAAGTGTTCTTATATTGGAAAAATCCAGCTTTGACTTCTTACTGTTTATGATAATGGCACTGCTCTTAGCCGGGGACGCATCCGCGCTGTTTATTCCATGTCCCTCAATACTGTAGCCATAATAATCGCCGCTTATCGTCACAGAATTGCTCTTAGAGCCCTGTGTAAGTGTCAGGTCATCCGCAACATACGCAGAACCATCCGAATTGATTACAAGGTCTGAGTCGATAAGCTCGATATTGTCCGCCCATATTCTTCCGTTTCCAAATGTGACAGCCGCATTCTGCGAAAGCTGTATCAGACCGTTGGTGACAATATTGCCTCCATTTACGGTAAGTCTTAAAAGACTTGGTGATTCCGAAGCACCCTGATGGTTTATTCCGAGATTTGCGTATATTCCGCCATGTACATTTATAGAGCCCATCGAGTTGATATACTTATTTGATACAATCGCATAGTCGCGGAAGGACTGAAGAATATCGCTGTCATCATCCACGATATTGATATCAGCCTTCTCAGGGAATACAATCTCGTAATCCGTTGTGAGCTGTGAAAAATAGTCCGTGTTAAGATTCTGGTATGTTATTGTGACATCCTTTATAATCACGGAATTTATCGCACCGTCAACCATGAGAATCTGCGGAAGCTGTCCGACATTTATATCAATCTCGCTTCCACCTGAAGCATCCTTATAGACATCGGAGATATAGCTTCTAAGCTTATCGGATAATTCCGTGAGGTTCACAGATGATAGTGTGCTTCCTGCTGTGAGCTCATCCTCTATCTTTTTCTTAATGTCCTTCTCATCACTCATTCCATAGCTCTCGCCGAATATTGCGAAGCAGGCATTGCGGAAATATGTATTTCTAAGAAGCTTGTTAGCTGCCGTGTTGTCAATCATTGTGACCGAATCGCCGTCAACCTCAAGAAGATTTCCAATCACATAGTCATAGGACTCAGCAAGCTCACTGTAAGCGTCAGCGGCAAGACCTGAATATATCTCATCCACCGCCATATCCGCATTATAGAAAGCATTTCTGCCACGCGCCTCCATCGCCTTAATCTTGTATGAGGACAGGGCTAATGTCATGACAGTCATCGCTATGACCGCTATGAAGGATACCACAACCAATGTCATTATAAGTGATGAACCCTTATTCTCCTTAAGCCTGCCTGTGCTTCTTCTGCCCATACCTTTCTCCATTTCACCGTGCCTAAGCACATATACCTCAGCACGTATATTATTTTTCTTAATCATCGGTAGCTACCGAATACACATGTTCCGAATAACCTCCGTCACGGTCAGCATCATAATCCACGCTCACTATGATCTTATATAATGAAGTAATCTCTTCGCCCTTTTCATACGCAATATGGTTATCTGTATTTGCCGCATCCTTTGTAGAATACACATTAACAACACCTTTTATGGCATTATTGACATTGACGGAAAGTGCCGCCCCCAAGGTGTTGTAAATTTCTGTTGTATATAGGTCAAGTGCCGTTGTGAGACTGCTGTTATCGACATTGATTTTAAAGCTCTCCTCCTGTCTTTCGCCTGCCTCCTCAACAAAATAAAGCTTCATGTTCCTTGATGTTCCATCTTCATTGGTAAGCTGTACGCCGGAAGCTGCATTGACATTATAAGTTACGCTCTTAAAATGTCTTACGTCCGCAGCCTTTTCCAACGTAATTCCATCACTTGAAATTCTGCCGCCCTCTGCCTTTGCGTAGAGAAAATATAAAGGCTTTTCATTGTCTAAGGTAAGCTTAATCTCATCAGCCTTATACACTAACTTCCCCGAACATCTGTAGAATGTCATAGGAGTACCGGCCCCCGGAGTGACGACCACACCCGGAGACGTATCCTCAGCCCTGTACACTACCTTATAATCCGTGAAATCGAATGTATATATTGTATTGATAGTTACCTCATAATCATTGCCGGCCTGTTCTATATTAATATATACTGTTTTGTCTATATTTTCCTTTTTAAATTTGGAGTTGACATCAGTAAGCTCCGACTCACTGATACCATCCAATGAACCACTGCTCTTTAGATACTCGTCCGCAAAAAGATTGCCATAGGTATCACGGACTGCCTTATCCTCATCTGACGGGCTGTAGCTGTCCCACCTGCCTTCTGTGACATTCCATTTTTCCATGACCGGTGCACCTGGGACATCATAAGGTATCTTCTGCGACCTCATAAGCGACAGAACCTTGTTGTCATTGAGAATGAGCTCACTATATATGACGCTCGCCTCATTGTACAAGTCGGCAAAGTCCGTTGCCTTATAGTCATAATCTGTCTTAGGCATAAGGCTTACATTGACCCGGAACTTCTCACCGTCCGCACCGTCAAGCTTGAAGGTATACACCGGGCTGTCCTCATTCACCTTAGAATCAGCCGGAAAATCATACACACCCGGAAGCGACTTGAGCGCCGCCTCAAGTGCCGCCTTGTCCGTCGTATGCTTCGCCGTCTCCGCAACACTCTGTGCAACAGCGGTAGCATTCTGAAGCCTTCTGCTGTTGCGGTTAATCTTTCCCGACATGATAAAGGAGTTCATAAGAGGCACCGTGAGCATGGCAAGGATAGCTATCGCAATCAACAGCTCTATGAGAGAGAAACCGCTATTCTGTTCATGCTTCACATTGTGGGACATATCACAACAATCTCCTTTTCATGTATATCTAACTACAGGCAATTGCGAAACGCAGTGTGCAACAGCCAGACGTTGTATGATTTTGCTAGTACCCTTCCGGACACGTTCGCACTCCTTGAAAGCCGTAGCGGTACATAAGCGGCTAAAATACAGCCGCTAAGTACATTAGTTTGCTGCGCAAACTATTACGGTGTTCAAAAGGTCCGGCAGTGTACTAGTAAAATCACACAACTGTTTACTGTCGAAAATGCGTTTCGCAATTGCCTATCTACCTATAATATCTCACCGCTCCGTTCACACTCTCAACCTTGAATCTTGGGTTGGAGCTGTCATCATTTACCACCTTGATGTTAAGTGTCATATCAGACTCATTGTTGATGGTCACGCTTGCACCGGACTTGTCATTATCCGATTCACGCTCACTACTGAATACCATGAGGTCAAGGCTTCTGCCCGGATTGAAGGACAAATCAACCAAGGTCTTGTCTGCAGCAGGATACTGCTTATCGCCTACAGAATAGCTTATCGTATACTCGCCGTTCTCTCCTGAAAGGTTAATCACAACGGGAACATTGTCATTCGTGTTGGCGGAAACCTGTGAGGATGAGTAGCCTCTTCTTCCAAGAACCACCGAGCTTAAATCGGAGCTTTCCGAGCTGAGGGAAAGCGCTATATCATAATTGGTCATAAGGCCGAACTCATCCGCTGCCTCTATCACACGGTTAGGATTGCTCTCTGATACAAAAAGATTCTCCGTGCCAAGGTCAATCGAATCTATATCCGACTCATAGTAGTCTCTGTCCGAACCGGTGATGGCATACTGTGAAATCATGATATTGCCGCTCATAAGTTCATCGTCCTCATTGTAGGAGCAGCTTACCGTATCAATCGTATATACCGTATCATAGTCAAGTATGTATGCCAGCAGCTCCTTGAAAGTATCGTAATCACATTCATAAGAATATGTGACCGTCTTCTTATATCCCTTCATATCGGTGGAATATACCTTCGCACCGTTAGCTGAAGGGTTGGATGAAACAACATTTCCGAAGGTGTACACAAGTGCCGCATCCGGCATGCTCACCGTGCGGACCCACACACCAAGCTCTGCTTCAAGCTCTGTTGTGAACATAAGCGTTGCCTTCTGCGAAAAGCCTGAATCGTATCCGGCAAGACCACCCTCAAAAATTCGATTATAGTTTTCCGTATCCTGCTTATACTTCGGTATATTGTCCGACTTATCCTTCAAGTCATTGTACTTAACCTGAAGTGTGGAAATCTCGCTCTCAAGCGCACTCGTCCTGTCGCTGAAATTGCGGAATCCGAAATAGTATGCTAAAAATACCAGCAAAAGACTGCCAACCAGACATAATAGGAATTTGTCACGTTCTGAAATTGCAAGCTTCATAATTACTGTGCCTCCTTCTCATTATTTACTGTACTGCTGTCCGTACCGGCTTCTTCCTGTGTGCTCTCCTCTTCGTCAAGCTTGAGGAACTTGAACGTAAGTGAAAAGCTCTCTGTAATATTGCTCTCCTCGTCCTTCGATTCGCTGACACCCGAAATCTGTATATCATATACATTATCAAGCTTCTCAAGCTCCTCTAAGAACTTCGCAACGCACAGCTTGGATGAGCCTGTTCCCGAAAGGGATACCTGTCCATTATTAAATGACAGGCTTGACAGCGAAATATCCGAAGGCATAACCTCTTCAAGCTTATTGTACATATATAATACGGAATCATTGTCACTGTAGGAGCTGCTCACAAAGCCAAGCAGATCCGTCACCTTGTCCTTCGCATTGTAATAATCGTTTACAATCTGCTCAACACTGCTGATTCTGTCTATATCCGCCGCAAGCTTATCACGCTGCTCCTTCACCTGCATGTAATTATATAACGGATAACCGACCAGCACGGCTGATATAATCAAGGAGCCTGCTATAAGCGCTGTATTGTTATGCTTAACCTCCTTCTTCTGTGCCGTTGCTATATGCTTTCTGGACACGAAGTTAATCGGCTCAATGACCGTTCCAAGGTTCTCAAGATAATTCATGAGGTGGTTCTCAGGCATCTCATAGTACTTGCTGCCTGTGACATTCTTAAGCTCATCCATCATGACTATAGGAATATTAAGCTCATTGCTCAGCAAATCGAGCAATCCAAGAATCTGCACACCATCCGTTATAAGATATGCCTTGTCAAGCGGGCTGTCCTGATTTCTTGTCGTGTAATAATCAACTACACGGCTCAGGTTGGCCACCATGTATCTGAGGGAATCAGTAACCTGGTCTCCGTCAAACGAGGAGTGGATAAGCTTCTCATGCTTTACAAGCTCCTCGGCTCCCGCCTCCGGTATCTGCCTCTCATCCATGACCGCATTGATAAGTACATTCTTTCCATACGGAATGGTTCTCTGCATCTGCAGGATACCCTTCTTCATAATGTTGACAACAGTTGTCGCCTTGTTGACCTGAATAACTATGTTCGGTGCTTCCTCAACCTGCTGCCTGATAAGCTGCAGGGTTGAGTTACCTGCATAGTCAATGCACTCAAGCTTCATCTCAAGCCGCTCTGCAAGGGTATAATAGCTCTCAATAATCTCCTCCGGCGCAGCTACCACCATGAGACGCATCTGCTTTCTTCCCTCCTGGACGAAATGCTCAAGTATGGAATATGAAAATACATACTCCTCCGTGTTAATAGGAAAATACTCTGAGCAGTTCGCATCCACGACCGACTTAATCTTATCCGTTTTAACATTCGGAATAATAATCTCCTTGTTGGCAAACTTAGGACCATGCACCGTGAATATAACGTGCTTTGCATTGATGCGGTTCTTAAAAATCGTCTGCTTGAGAATCCTTGAAATCTTCTCAATATCCACGATTTCTCCCTCATCATAAGAATCAGCCGGGGTAGGAACCGTCTCCGCCCACAGAACTGAAATATTCTTCTTGCTGCTGTCAAGCTCGGAGAGCTTGATTTCCGAGCTGCCTATTGAAATGGTGATGAATTTGGTGACCTTAGAAGCCATGAGTGTTCTCCTTTTACTTTTTATACCGGATTAGGCGTTTGCAAAACTTAGTATATTACAGCCGGACGTTGTGCAATTGTCTATTTATACCGGAATAGCATATATGATTATGTGCATCCGTTATGAGGTTATATTAGTATAGTTCTCTTACATATCGCTGCTTACCTGCATTGTTGGGTTATTATCTTTTGTAAGCAGGGATATGTAAGAGAACTATTAATCTTGCGATATGTAGTTCTCTTAAATTAGAATAGTCCGAGATACCATTTTGTAAGGTTATCTCCGAACAGCATTGCTATGACCATTCCCGCTGAGAGGTATGGTCCGAATGCGAGTTGTCTGCCCTTGTGGGCAAACTTCATAAGTAACAGGTGAATTACTGAGCCTATTATGCAGCCTAGGAAAAAGCCCAGCGTGACATTTCTCCATCCAAGGAAAAGTCCTGCGGCTGCCATGAGCTTCACATCACCGCCACCCATCGCCCTGCCGCCTGTTATAAGGATTAGCAGAAGCAGAAAAGCACTGACACAAAAAAATCCGATAAGGTGTGAGACAATATTGTGGTAGTCGAGCGCACTTCTTAACACACCGAGCACCAGAATGGTAAGGTTGACACCTATCGGTATCTCATAGGTTCTCCAGTCGACGACTGACAGCACAACCAGAGCTGAGAAAAACAGGCATAACAGTATGCTGTCAATACTTATGTCATTGATAATGAATATCAGTACATACCCGATTCCGTTCATCGCTTCGATGAGCGGATATTGCACTGAAATCTTTGCCTTGCAATATCGGCACTTACCGCGAAGCTGCAGCCACGAGAACAGCGGCACCAAATCGTACCATCTAAGCCTGTGACCACAGCTCATGCAGTGAGAACCCGTTGTTGCAATATTCTCTTTAAGCGGCAGCCTGTAAATGCAGACATTTAAGAAGCTGCCTATCACGATTCCGAAGAGGAAGGTGAGTATGTAGAGTAGGATGTAATATTGCATAGTTTTTAACTATCTTGTTACCTTGTAAACTGTGCCTCTTTTTCCAGTTAAAGCATCTGAATCTGCAATATCTGTTACTTCAGTACTAGGTTTTGCATAGCCACTTTTGCCAATAAACACTGTTATTTTTCCATCTACATATAAATAGTAAATTTTAGCACTATTCTCTACGCTTGTTCCAGAAAAATCCTTTTCAACATTAGGCTTTGCTAAAATATCTGTTATTTTAGTTCCTGCTGCTGTATAAAGAGAATCCAATTCCATGACCTTCTTATTATTATCAGAAACCGTTTTATAAACACCCTCATCAATTATCGCTGTTTGAATTGCCCCAGCAATAGAATCCAATGTCTGAATATCTCTTGCTTCTCTTGACTTCTCAATATTATTAAGAAGTGTAGGCGCAATAACACCAACTAATACTACCATGATTGCGATTACTACTAAGAGCTCTACGAGAGAGAAACCCTTATTATTCTTGTTTAACTTCTTCATGCTTAAATATCTCCTTTAAATATAGATAATATTTTTTAGGCTTGCGCCCATATATGTTACGCGGTGGTCGGGTAGCCCACCGGGATAACCGAATTAAGTTGTTTTATGTATCACAAGATTAGGCGGTATCTCGTATTGTATCGTCAAAAACCTGTTTCTGAATTTATATATCTTCCTTCCAAGATTGTTGTCGACCTTTAGGGAATCTTTTTTATCTATTTTCCCAAGATATTTACGATATTCCTCATGCGAACGGAAGCTGCCTCCTGCCCCATAGGCATCCGATACAAGGTACAGGCAGATGTCCTTATATTTATATTTATCGCTTAGGAATATATCCTTAAACCTGATGGAAAGAAAATCATTTATCGTTGTCGAAAACTTATCCTGAATCGCTCTTATATCAAGGAACTTGGGTTCTTTGACATTCTTCATTTCCAGAATATACAGGTTGTAGGAATCGCAGGAATTGTCCACCGCGACAACATAATCTGCCGCCTTAGGTGGCGTGGCATCATGCAGCCCATTGTAGTAGTCACCGACCTTGACTCCGGCATATTCGGAATATGTCAATTTTTCATCAACTCCAACCTCAATGCCTTCATCCTCTATCTCATACCTTATACAGCTTTTTAACTTAGGTTCATTCTGTATCCTTGATATCATTCTGTACCCTCATTATGCTCCTGTATAATCTGCTCACGCTCGTTATACAGTGCCTCACTTACATCAATGAAGTTCTCATCATCTGCACCACACTCATCTATGTGCATAGGTTTTGAAATACTTCCCTCTGCACCCTTCTCAAGATATATCGGCTGATATATATGATAGTCCAACTTTCCTGATAGGACAAGATTGTTCAATTTATTGAACACATAGTTGCTGTGTGAGGACATCACAAGTGTTATTCCCGCGTTCGTAAGCTCCGTGAATATTTCCATAAGCTTAACCTGATTGTTCGGGTGGAGGTGGGCTTCAGGTTCTTCTATAAACAGAACCGCCCTGCTTTCCGAACCGACATTCTGCCTATTTGCCACAATATACTTTAAAAAGGCAACTATCGGTGACACCTCAGATACCATCGATGACACTTCCGTCATCGAAAACTGTATATCCATATCGTCCGGTACATACATAAGTGATTTTTTATTACCGTCAAATGTCACATGGCCACCTAAGATTAATTTCTCTATCTTATCATAACAAGCCTTAAGTTCTTTATCGACAGCCGTATCGACCGTACTGTTATTCGATATGTTTGATAATTCTATAAAATAATCAGATATGGGCTCCGATATGCCGGGAAGCTCTATCTTACTTGTAAGTGCCGAACGGCTTTTGGAAAGTTCAGCCACAATCGTGCCAAATGCACTCATTCCGCTGTAGATTCCGGACCTTGAAGCCGGTAGGAAATACACATGGCTGATTTCTCTTTTTACTGCCGACAATATGTCATCCTCCGTATATGTTTCAATCATTTCCGGTGGAGTATCATTATTATACGTTATTCCCCAAGCATATTTAATTGAGCCTTTACAATAGGACATTGTCTCTTTTTCCATATCGATATCTAGCCTGTACTCATCCACTTCAACATAAATATGCGGCTTTTTCAACAATGTTACATCTAAATTCCCAAATGTATTTCTGCATGAGGACATAAACTTCTGCGTTACAACATTTAACATTTCTTTTAAAACATTTATTTGGGGTTTTAATGCATTATCATCTGATTTTATGTCCTCAAGGACTTTATCCTTTTGCATTTTATCTATAAATTTGCTGATTCGTAAAAGCATGCTTGTCATTTCCTCTGTAGGAAAATCCTGAAATGCTTTCAGCAACAGATACACCACCTGCATAGCGTAGGACTTACCAATATTGTTATCCCCGTAGGTGACAATAAGCTTCTTCGACAAATCAAACTCAAATTCTTTTATAGGACCAAAGTTGACAATCTTTATTTTCATTGATACAGCCCTTTCAACATTATCCGATTCCGTTATACAGCGTCATCATCGGCGCGTACACTGCGGCAATGATAGCGACTACGATAACCGCAAGGAACACGATTACGAGCGGCTCAAGTAGTGCCGTCATCTGCTCTGTTGCCATCGTAACCTCCTCATCGTAGTAGTCGGCTACGTTGTCAAGCATCTCCTCGAGGTTACCTGTCTCCTCTCCTATACCTACCATATGTACAATCATCGGCGGAAATATTCCGCTGGTTCTGAGCGGTCTTGAGAGCGGCTGTCCGCCCTTTACCTTCTCCTGCGTGTCCGCAAGTGTATCTTCATACACTACATTTCCTATTACTTTAGATGTTATTGATAACGCCTCGACCACGGACATACCTGCCGCAAGAAGTGTCGACATGGTTCTTGCGAATCTCGAACATGCTGTCTTGGTGTTGAGCTTTCCGAATATCGGTGCCTTGAGCTTAAGCTGGCCGAACACTCTTTTTCCCATAGGTGTACCGGCATATATCTTTACGCCAATCACAATGCCTGCAATCACAATAACTATCGGTATCCAGTTGGCAATGAGAAAATCGCTGAAGCCCATAACCGCTAGTGTATATGTGGGCATATCCATGTCCATGTCCTCGAATGTCTCCATGAATCCCGGGAGCACTCCGACAAGCATTACTATCATAACCACGATTGCCACTATGATGAGGACTACCGGGTACATCATGGCTTTCTTTACAAGTCCTTTGAGCTTATTTTCCTTTTCAAAGTGCACTGCCATCCTCGACAGCGACTTTTCAAGCGAACCTGACTGTTCACCTGCAGCTACCATGTTTAGCAACATCTCCGGGAACATCTCACCCTGTTTACGCATGGCATTAGAGAGTGTCTCACCTTTCTCAACGCTGGTCTTAGTCTCCATGATTGCCGCCGCAAGCTTCTTGTTCTCGGTCTGCTGTGAGAGCATGTCCAGTGCCTCGATAACGCTTACTCCTGCCTTTAATATACTGTTGAACTGTCGGCAGAACACTGAGAGGTCTCTTACGGAAGCCTTCTTCCTTCCGATATTTATATCAATATCCTTATTGAGAAGTGACGCCTCCTTGACTGAGACTATCATGCCCGCTTCAGCTTTCAGTGCTGTCCTTGCCTTATCTATGCTGTCCGCTTCGACATTACCCTTTTTCTTTTTGCCTTCTTTTGTGACAATTTCGTACGAATATGTTGCCATTGTGTACAACCTCGCTTAATTTCTACATTTTGTACCGAAAGCAGGCACAATTATTATCATTTTCATCAATCATTTATATCCATTATAGTAATTCTTATTCCGTTTGTCCATAGCTTTAGTTTACCTGTTTATGGTAAATTATGCCTATTTTTTACAATTACCGACATAATGTAAAAGCCCTTACATGTCATATCCATGTAAGAGCCTTAATGCTTTTAACATCTGTACTTATCCCTGCTTTTCTTGATGTCAGCTTCTATCATTCCTGTGTGTTAGCCTTCTCCATCGCATTCCTGAACTCTTCCACGGACATCCTTGCCTTTTCGGCAGCTTTTTCTATGGTGAGTACCCCATCATTAACCAACTCAATAAGGATGTGGGTTCTTCCTTGCTGCATAGCTTTCTCCGCAACACCCTGGCTCAAATTGCACATATCATCCACCTCACTTTCAAATGTCTCGGTCATAGGTATATCGAAATCTCTTTCCAGTATATCCTTTTTCTCCCTTGCTGACAACTCATTCTGGAACAAGACACCAAGAAATTTTATAAGATTGTTATCATTCCATTCCTCCATCTTTCCCAGGCACACCATCACTATGTTTATCAAGTCATAGTTCTCCGGTGCTTCGACCGCATTTCCTATAATAGCTTCCGGCTTTAGTGAATAGCGCGTTATCGTATTTCTGAACCTCTTTGCCGGATTTACGCATATCCATATCGAATATACCTTGCGCAGCTTCTGGTAATCTGACTTAGTAAATACCGTTCCATGCTGTGCTGAAATCAGCCTGCTTCCGTAATATACTGCTCTTTTTGTCAGGGGATATTTCAGTTTGAACCGGTTCTGTGCCTCGGCATTGATGATAAGCCTTATATTCTCATGTTCTTCTGTGGATGGTGCTATCGCATTGAAGCGCACATCATAGTACACTGTTCCCTCATTCTGGGATATGTCCTCATTGCCCATTCCCTGTACCTTCGTCACTTGTGTATTCATCGCTTGTATACTTATTGCATGTGCATTCATTGCTTGTTCATTCATTGCTTGCACTTTCATCGCCTGTGCATTCACTTCTTGTGCATTCATTGCCTGCACCTCTGCTGCCCGTGTCACTACCGTCTCAGGCTTAATATCAGGCTGTTCGGGAGAACTGCTGTCATCCATGTACACCCCTGTAGTTCCTACCTCCGGCTCTCCTTCTATGTATTTCTGCGCTATGTCCATAATACTGCAGGCCTGATACTCCTTAACACAGTCCTTTAGGATATGTGCAAGCACTAGCTTATTTGCCAGCAGCTTCTTGGCTGCCCTGTCATACCGCGCCTCGTAATCAGTCTGCGTTATGGTATGCGCCAGATATGTCTCTTTTCCCATCGTACTCCCCTTTCTTCTTTTGACGGTTAAAATTCAATTTACAAAATAACAGGAAATAAAGCATAGACTTTTTAATACAGCTATTTGCCATAGCCGCATGATTTTTATAAAATCTTATAAAACAGAACCATAGAATATATCAAAGAAATATGCTTTTAAAAGACTATATCAGATTCCATCACAATTAACAATATACATCCTATAACTATAAACAGTTGTTTATTAAATTATACTCTTAAAATAAATGTAAGCCCTCCTGGACATCCGGAGAGCTTACATTTAATAATTATCTTTTTTCATTTAGCAACTACGCTATCATTCTCTGCTCTGTGCGTTTGTGCTCTTCATCGCATTCCTGAACTCTTCCACGGACATGCTTGCCTTTTCGGCAGCTTTTTCCACGGTGAACACCCCATCATTGACCGGCTCGATAACTGTATAAAGTGCTCTAAATATTCCGAATCAGGCACAGCCTGACCTAGAATGCATTATCTATCCTCTTTTCCATAATCTGGCTGTCCTGTGCGTATGATACAGCATTCTCCTTATCAATATCCCCCTTCATGTACAGGTCGAAGATAGCGTCATCCATGGTCTGCATGCCAAGCTTTTTGCTGGTCTGTATCGTCGAATTAATCTGCGGACTCTTTGCTTCACGGATAAGATTCTTGATGGCAGGGGTGCTGTGCATTACCTCGAATGCTGCGACTCTGCTCTTTTTATCGGCTGTCGGAATAAGCTGCTGGCTGATAACGGACTCAAGCACCATTGAGAGCTGAACTCTTATCTGCTGCTGCTGGTGCGGAGGGAATACGTCCACAATACGGTCGATTGTGCTTGCCGCACCTATGGTATGAAGTGTTGACAGCACAAGGTGACCTGTCTCGGCAGCAGTGATAGCGGTGGATATTGTCTCAAGGTCTCTCATCTCTCCGACAAGTATTACATCCGGATCCTCACGGAGTGCAGCGCGCAGCGCATTGGAATAAGAATGTGTATCAAGCCCGACTTCTCTCTGATTGACCATCGCCTTCTTGTGGTTATGAAGATACTCTATAGGGTCCTCAAGCGTGATTACATGTACCTCTCTCATAGAATTGATTCTGTCGATGATGGAAGCAAGCGTTGTGGACTTACCTGAACCGGTAGGACCTGTTACAAGGACAAGACCTCTCTTCTTCTGATAAAGGTCAACAACCGATTTCGGGATTCCAAGCTCCTCCGGGAGCGGTATCTTAGTAGATACGAGACGAATTGATGCCGCCATGGAGCCTCTCTGGTGGAATACGTTCACACGGTAACGGCCAATCTGAGGGATGGAATACGAAAAATCAATCTCACCTAATTCCTCGAACTGCTGCAATCTCTTATCACTCATCATGGTACTTATGACAGCCTCCGTATCAGGCGGAAGAAGTCTTGGATAATCCATATCCACAAGTATTCCGTTAATACGCATTTTCGGTGGAAGCCCTACCGTGATATGCACATCAGACGCCTTGTTCTCTTTTGCTGTTATTAGAAGTTCCTCTATAGTCATACTTTTCCTCTTTTCTGTTATGTGGTATAAATTTATACAATGATTTTGGTGTCAAAAAATGTTCTATAAACTTGGCGTGTACAACATATTATATCTAAAGTGGATATGTTTTGACATCCGAATCATGCAATACAAGATAAGCACTTGTGAAACGCAAACCGGTAACCGGCGGCTGCTCATTTTTGCCGGTTAATCGGAACAAACAGAATGATTTCACAATTATTCAAGCATGCCAGTCAATATTAGTTATCCACATTGTATGTAATCTTCATCATCTCTGAAAATGTTGTGGTTCCGTCAAGCACGTACTCTGCTGCCGAAGCCCTGAGAGTGTGCATACCCTCCTCAACAGCAGCATCCATAATGTCATCAGCGTTTCGTTTATCCGCAATCATCCTCTTGAGGCGTTTCGTTATAGGCATTATCTCATAGACACCGATTCGTCCATAATAGCCGATGTTATTGCACAGCTTACAGCCCTTAGGCTCATGAAGTGCACAAGGTTCATCAAGCGGTACGCCAAGTGCCTTCTTCTCCTCTATGGTTGCCTCCCTTGTGTTATCCTTGCTGCACTCGCATAATCTTCTGACAAGTCGCTGTGCAATGATTCCCACAAGCGAATCGGAAAGCAGATATGGCTCAACACCCATATCTATAAGACGCGATACAGAGGAAGCTGTGTTGTTGGTATGCAGTGTACTTACCACGAGATGTCCTGTGATTGAGGCCTTTACGGCAATCTCTGCCGTCTCGGAATCTCGAATCTCTCCTATCATAATGATATCCGGGTCCTGTCGGAGAATGGAACGGAGCGCACTTGCAAATGTGAGGTCTGCCTTGTTATTTACCATTACCTGATTGATGCCATCAATATTTGCCTCTACCGGATCCTCTACAGTGATGATGTTTACATCTATCTTGTTTAACTCACTTAGTGCTGTATAAAGTGTTGTCGATTTACCTGAGCCTGTAGGTCCTGTTACCAGTATGATACCATGTGGATTTTTAAGTATATTGTCGAACTTGATCATATCATCAGGCTTAAGTCCAAGCTTGCTCTTCTCTCTCTTAAAGCCTGCCTTGAGTGCAAGTCTCATAACGACCTTCTCGCCGTAGCAGGTAGGCAGGCAGGACACACGAATATCATACTCTTTATGGTCGATGTCTATGGTTATACGTCCATCCTGAGGCTTTCTCTTCTCAGAAATATCCATACCTGATATAATCTTGATACGTGCAATCATCGCAGAGTAGAGTGCCTTGTCATAGGTTATAGCCTCGTTGAGCGTACCATCAATACGATAGCGCACACGAATACTGTACTCGAACGGCTCAATATGTATATCACTGGCTCTCTGTCTTGCCGCCTGCTCGATTACATTTCTTACAAGCTGTACAATCGGTGAGTTCTCGACATCTTCACGTCTCTCATCATCCTGAGCCTCCGCATTGTCATATATTCCCTGTTCCTGCTTATATGCCTCTGCAACCGCAAGAGCCTTTGCCTTTCCAAAGAACTTATCGATAACAACCTGAATATCTGAGAGCTTGCTGAGTACAGGGACAACCTCCATGCCTGTGATGATACTCGCATCATCTATAGCCATAATATCCATAGGGTCTGCCATCGCCACCCAGATTACATTCGCCCTGCTCTTATCAAACATATATGGTATGAGCTTTAATCTTCTGGCATTCTCCTCATCTATCATCTTAACAGCCTTTTCATCTATTGAGGCTGCTGCTACATTGACATATTCGACATTCAGATGGCGGCATAGCACATCTATCATATCATCCTGCGACACATAGCCCAAATCCACAAGAGTGTCACCAAGCAGCTTACCCTTGATTTTCTGCTCCTTGAGTGCTGTATCAAGCTGCTCCTGTGTTATCTTACCCTCCTGGATAAGTACATCTCCAAGTCTTATTTTCTTACGGACACCATTTATCATTGCGTATTTCCCTCCGGATTAATACCTTCTAATAATTCACTGTTATACTGAACCTGAGTATTCTGCATAACATCATTATATAACGAATCAAAATCCTGCCCACATACATATCTTAATTCAGGATTATTCCGTCCAATCATGAATTCGCCGCTGCCATTTCTTATTGCATTGGTATACTCAAATATAAAATATCCATTCTCCGAATAATAGTTATTCGCCACGGTGACTTCAAATACATATAGAATTATATTTTCATACTGTGATGAACCATCCCCATGTCCGGACATGAATATTACCTGATTAAGCCTGAGGCTGTCCACCCACTCATTGTTATCCTGATACAGATAGTTGGAGTTTCCGGTAAGCCTGTAGAGCATACGCGTTGTCGTATCATCGGTTGCCGCCTTAATCTCTTCGGCACATTCGTCAGCAATATCAGCCAGAACACCATAATCAAGCTGCGAACTGTCATATATATATGAATCAAGCCCTTCCACAGTATACTCCATGCTTGTCACATCCGTATAGTAATAATACAGCTCCGCCGTCTTAGCGTCTATCTTACAATCAATGGTTATCACATCTCCATTTTTCAAGCCGGCTGTCTTTCCTTTTATTACATACTCAAGGCTCTTAATGTATGTATCGCTTGAATTGTTGGTATATGTGACAAATGCATACGGTGCCGTTCCCGTAACCTCAACCTTGAGGTCTTTGAAAACGTCTATTTCCTGCCCCTCATCAAGCCCTGCGACATCCACACGCTTGATAAAATCATTCACATTAAGCTTCAGTTCATCAGCCGCTGCCGCATCATAAGTAACTGTAAGATTGATTGTATCGCCGTTCGCTAACTTCTCAACCTTATCGCAGCTAAGCTCAAGCGACTCTACAAACGCGCTGTATTTCGCCCTTTCCTCATCCGTAGCACCGGCTCCCGCCAATACACTGTATATGCCGTCAATATCAAGATATGCCGTGACGGAAGCACGTCCCGACAGTCCTGATATATCCGTAATTATGTAGGGACTTATAGATATGTCCCTTCTTCCAATGCTGCAGCCCGAAATAAACAGTACACAGACAAGCAGTATTGCATATCCTAACCTCTTCATTAAATTAACCCTCCGAAATTACCGGTTCTCATTCCTTGATACCTCATAAATCAACTTAGAAATATAATCCACTGAATTTATAATATTATCCGTGATTCTTCTTCCCTCAATCTTGAAATAATTGCCTGCTATATGCATATTATCATTATAATGCTCCAGATAATGAGCACTTCCGCTCCGGAATGCCTCGCTGCCGCACTCAGTCCCATACGAATACAGCAGCTTTCTGTCCGCTCCGCAGTAAATCCGGCGCACTCTATTTTTTAGGAACCATCGTATTGTTTTCACGCATTTATATAGAAGTATACCATACTGTCACCCAACTTACAAGTAATTTGACTTTTATGCAGCACCGTGTTGGTTTTAGTTACTCAAGATAATGCTTCATGCTGTTCAGTGCATTTTTCTCAAGTCTTGATACCTGTGCCTGACTCATTCCTATCTCGCCTGCAACCTCCATCTGCGTCTTACCCTGAAAAAAACGAAGCTCAATAATCATTCTCTCACGCTCAGGAAGCCTGTTCACTGCATCGTTTAACGCCATGTCCTTAACCCAGTTTTCTTCCAAATGCTTTTTGTCGCTTATCTGATCCATTACATAGAGCGTATCCCCTCCGTCTGTATATACCGGCTCATATAGCGACACCGGACTCTGTATGGCGTCCAGTGCCATAATGACATCTTCACGGCTCGCACCTATCTCACCTGCTATCTCGTTGAGTGTCGGTTCCCTGAGATTTGTCTTAGACAGACGTTCCCTTGCATATATTGCCTTGTATGCCGTATCCTTAAGCGAACGGCTTACCCTTATCTGGCTTGATGTGTCGCGCAGGTACCTTCTTATTTCGCCTATAATCATAGGAACAGCATAGGTGGAAAATTTTACCTGCTGTGTAATATCGAAATTATCTATAGCTTTAATAAGGCCTATACAGCCAATCTGGAACAGGTCATCCATATTTTCATTGCTGCCTGAAAACCGCTGCACAACACTTAGCACTAATCTTAAATTTCCCTTAATATACTTGTCCCTTGCCTGTTTGTCGCCCTCCTTTATCATTTTAAGCAGCTCTGTCTTCTCCTGTGCACTAAGAAGCGGCAGCTTTGCCGTATTCACCCCACATATTTCCACCTTAAAAGCAGCCATCCTGAAAACCCCCTTAATCTCTGATACTCTACGATAAAAGGATTTCCATAATGACTGCCTTTATACTGGTAAAAAATACTTATCTGATATCTGATTTTATCTATTCATATCTCACAATTTCTTTTTTCAGGCGCTTGATAATCTTCTTCTCCAGTCTTGAAATATATGACTGCGATATTCCAAGCATATCCGCAACCTCCTTCTGTGTAAGCTCAGTCCCATCCTCGCTGCTAAGCCCGAAACGCAGGTCGACAATCTGTCTTTCGCGTTCAGTCAGGCGGCTTATCGCCTTGTTGAGCAGCTTTTTCTCAACCTCATCCTCTATATCCTTATATATTACGTCCTCATCCGTTCCGAGTATATCTGAAAGAAGAAGCTCATTTCCGTCCCAGTCCACATTTAACGGCTCGTCAATGGAGACCTCCATTCGCGTCTTGCTGTTTCTTCTAAGATACATAAGTATCTCATTCTCTATACATCTTGATGCGTATGTGGCAAGCTTAATATTCTTACCCGAATCATAGGAATTGACAGCTTTTATAAGTCCTATGGTGCCTATTGATATAAGGTCTTCCACACCAACCCCTGTATTGTCGAATTTTTTTGCTATGTACACAACCAGCCTTAGATTATGCTCTATGAGCAGCGACTTAGCCTCGCCATCGTCCTCATCAAGCTTTTTAAGCGCCTGTGCCTCCTCCTGTGCAGAGAGCGGCGGCGGCAGCACATCTGCTCCACCTATATAGTGGACCTCATTGCGGTCTGCGCTTATAAGGCTTTTGAATGTAGGAACAGCCTTAAATTGAAATTTGTTAGGAACGAGTACTTTTATATACATATATATTCTCCTTATCAATTATTTATTTCCGGTTCAGACTTGCCGTATTTAATATCATTGAATATTCCCCTTTTTTTGAAAGGCTGCCCTCATACAGCGCAATCTTGGGATATTCGTACTGCCTTGTCCTTCCCTCATACTCAACCATCATGCAATCCATCGTCACAAGCCTCATAAGCCCATGTTCTTTTCCGAGACTTTTATACGGAATCAGCGTTATTCCGTCACTGAACGCATCAGACTGCATAAGCCCGGCCAAAGCCTTCTTTTCCACTATACAGACAGGTTCTCCGCTATATGGATCCGTGAGTGAATTTCCGGTGTCAAACAATCCCCATACATCCGTGCTTCTTCCATCAAGCCTGAGCGTGACCTTGTAAAGCAGATTTTTTCTCTTCACATACCCTGTAAGATAACCTATCAGTGGCACAGCAGCCTGTAAAAACAATACAGCCGTCACCATTGTAACTAACACTGTACTGCTTCTGTCATGTGCCTGGCTCATTACACCGCCCAACAGCACCGCTACTCCCATAAGCACCGCATAGCGGTATAACCATTCGCCCGGTCCGCCTCTGCACCCGGCTATGTACAACATTGCCACAGGCATACAAAGATATGTGCAAAATAGCACCGTAATGCCTTCATTTCCCACAACTGCCACCATGACACTCCATGCTGCCCCGATACCTGCTGCGATTGTGAGACGTAGATAAGTGGTGGTTATTTTGCACAACCTGCAGGATACCGCCAGAACGGTGTAGTCTAAAAGCAAATTGGTGAGAAATATTACATCCGGATAAATTTTGTAGTACAAGCTTCACCTCCTCTTGGAAGATTTTACATTGCACATTATATATTCATGTCCATGAAAAAAATGTCGAATTGACAAGACAAATGATAAGAATTTTTCGACAAAAAATACCGCACTGCGATATCTGATATAAATATCCGCAATACGGTATTCCCTGAACAATATTTATTTTCCGGCACATGCCCGGTTGCCACGGCTTATGTCAAGCATTACTTTCTGTTTTTCTGAAGGAAAGTAGGGATGCTCAGTTCCTCATTCTTGACGTTGCTCTCTAAAGGTCTTCTGTATGAAGTACCTGCAGGGTTCACGGATCTTGAAGACGGTGCTGTACTTACTGGCTTAGAATATGTAGTCTGTGGCTTGTAATTAAAACCTGCCATGGCATTGGAAACATCTATATTCTTCTGCTGGGCATCAAGTCCTGTTGCAATAACAGTGATTGTAGCCTCGTCCTGCACTGTATCATCATACATTGCACCAAATATAATATTGGCTGACTCGCCCGCAAGCTCCTGTACATAGCTTGCTGCCTCATTGGCCTCAATAAGGCTTATATCGCCCGAAATATTGATAATAACATGCGAAGCACCCTCAATCGTAGTCTCAAGAAGCGGGCTGGTAACCGCCTGCTTAACAGCCTCTATAGCCTTGTCATCACCCTTGGCATTACCGATTCCGATATGCGCAATACCCTTGTCCTTCATAACTGTCTGGACATCAGCAAAATCAAGATTGATAAGTCCCGGAACATTGATAAGGTCTGTTATTCCCTGAACTGCCTGCTGCAATACCTCATCTGCCTTCTTGAGTGCGTCAGGCATGGTTGTCCTTCTGTCAACTATCTCAAGGAGCTTGTCATTAGGTATAACGATAAGTGTATCAACACTCTCCTTAAGCTTCTCTATTCCACCTATTGCGTTATTCATTCTCTGCTTAGCCTCGAACTTGAACGGCTTAGTGACAACACCGACTGTGAGGATTCCCATATCCTTGGCAATCTTAGCGACAACCGGAGCTGCACCTGTACCGGTACCTCCACCCATTCCGCAGGTAACAAATACCATATCTGCACCCTTAAGTGCCTGGGTAAGCTCTTCGGTGTTCTCCTCTGCTGCCTTCTCACCAACCTCAGGCTTAGCTCCGGCACCAAGTCCCTTAGTAAGCTTCTCGCCTATCTGAAGTGCTGTAGGAGCCTTACAGAGCTTAAGTGCCTGCTTATCTGTGTTAATTCCTATAAACTCAACGCCACCTATATTCTCATCAACCATTCTGTTAACGGCATTATTTCCTGCTCCACCTACTCCAACCACTATAATCTTAGCGGATGCTTCTGTATCATCATTAATCTTAATTATTTCCATTATAAACGGAACCCTCCTTATACGATTGCATAGCTCATTCTTTTATAATATAGTTTTGTCACAAAAATATCAACAGCTTTTTGTCATTTTCTTAAAAAAACTTCTAATACTTATTCTATTATTTATTTTATTTACTCAATTATTTTTTTTATCTCTTTTTTCATCTTGTTTAAATGTGATATATCCGGAACCTTCTGTATAATTTTCCATATTTAAAACGCCGGAAAGTCCGGCAAGCTGTGGCTCAAGCTGTTTCAGCTCATGTAATTTCTCACCCAAACGCTCCCCGAATCCGAAATTCACACGCACATCACCTATGTAGAGCACGATGGAAAGATCATTGTTGAAATGTATCTTATCCACCGCAAGGTCATATTTTTGCAGATTCTGCGATAAATCAAGAATCGTATTAAAAACCCCTTCATCAGCTACAGGAAGCAGACTGTACAATACAACACTGTCAAACTCAAGTCCGTCAATCAGCGGAACAGACATATCCTGCCTGTTGGATGTCTCAACAACTATTCCATCTTTATCGAAATACATATAGTTTCCCTTGTATATTATATAGGCAACTATGCTTTTCTCATATAGTATTACATGTACCTTATCCGGATATTCGATATTCACATCATACGTCTCTATAAATGGTATGGAAACCTTAACGTAATCATGCTTTAAGTCATATCCTAACTTAAGTGAATTGACGTATTCATTTTGACCGAAAATATATTCCTTCAGTTCATCATCAGTGTATCTGTCCGTTCCCTCAAAGCTTATCTGCGTTATTTTAAAATGTGTGGCTGCAACATATAATACCCCTGTCGCAAGTCCCAAAAATATCACAAGCACAATCAGAAGCTTTATCAGTATATTTCCTTTTTTTCTTCTTGTATGTGACATCTTTCTCTCCTTAATCAACACTGCACTCATAAATCCTGGCGCCCAGCTCCCTTAAATCGCCGGACAGATTCTCATAACCTCTGCGTATATACTCACAGCCCCTTACGGTAACCGGTTCATCGGCAAACAGTCCTGCCAATACCAGCGCCGCACCGCCCCTCAAGTCACTTGCTGTCACAGTTCCACCGTGTAAATGTCTCCTGCCATACACATAGGCTGTTCTTCCCTCTATCCTGATATCAGCCCCAAGTCTGTTAAGCTCATACGCTGCCTTGAAGCGTGTGTCAAAGACATTTTCCTCCATTATACAAAAATTCCCCGATACAGCCATAAGTGCAAGAAACTGTGACTGCATATCGGTTGGGAATTCCGGAAACGGTCCTGTGGAGACAGCACATTCCAGCTGCTTTCTTCTGTCCGTATTCAGTACAACCCCCGGAGCCTTAACCGCTGCATGGGCACCTAAATACTTTATGACGCTCTGTATTCTGTCACATTCAATATTGGGTATATACACATTTCCCGTACATCCTGCAGCCGCCACAAGAATCGTCCCTGCAACAATGCGGTCTGCAGGAACCATATAATGAATATCTTCACTGTTTATTACCGGCGGAGGTGTTATCTCTATATTTCCTGTCCGCTCACCCTCTATCTGCGCCCCGAGCATTCTGAGGTAGCAGCATAAATCCCATATCTCCGGCTCCGATGAAGCATTAAAAATTCTTGTGCTTCCCCTCGCGCCCATAGCCGCAATCAGGCAGTTCTGTGTAGCTCCGACGCTCGGAAAAGGAAGCCTTATATCACAGCCTTTCAAGCCATGTCCTCCCACATCCGCATCAACCCCGCCGGAATTCCCACTTATGTCTGCACCAAGCTGCCGCATAGCCGACACATGGAAATCTATAGGTCTTTTCCCTATTGCACACCCTCCGGGCGGTGGCATAACGAACCGCCCGAACCGTCCGAGACAGCTTCCCATAAGCAATATAGAAGCGCGCATTTTAGTGCTGTATTCATCATCTAATATTCCGTTATCGGCGGCAGAAGCATCAATTCTCATCACATGTTCATTATATTCCACACGGCATCCGCATTTTTTCAACAGCCCCGACATTGCATGAACATCCGCTATATCCGGGCAATTTTCCAGAACAGTAACCCCTGCCTTTAACAATGCCGCCGCCATGATGGGAAGCACCGAATTTTTCGAGCCCTGAAGCCTTATCTCACCTGAAAGCCTGCTGCACGGGTATACAACCACAGCATTTTCGTTGTCCTGCATATAATCCCCCCATTACAGGTATACAAATTATTATATGCAGTAAGCCTCAAATGATGACTCATAAGCCGTATGCATTCTCAATCATGCCTATACTTTATATGTCTTGATACATTTAAGACTATCCCCATCTCAGCAAGGAGAAACATTACCGATGTTCCTCCATAGCTTATAAAGGGAAGTGTAATTCCCGTATTGGGAATCAGATTGGTGACAACGGCAATATTAAGTATCACCTGAATCGCAATATGTGCTGTCACACCGGCAACAAGAAGAAATCCGAACATGTCAGGGGAATGCAGTGCTATAATAACGAAGCGCCATATCATCATTCCGAAAAGAAGTATAAGGCATATTCCACCGAAAAGTCCCAGCTCCTCACATACAACCGAGAAAATCATATCATTCTGTGCCTCAGGTATGAATCCCAGCTTCTGTATGCTCTCGCCAAGTCCCTTTCCGAAAAAGCCTCCCGAGCCAAGGGCATACAATGCCTGAAGTGTCTGATAACCCTTGCCGGACGCATACTCCTCCGGATGTCTCCATGCAAGTATTCTCATCATACGGAAGCCTGTATCCTCATCAATCTCAACACCCGCAGTCACCGGGTCAACATAATAATGTATATACAATATAAATGCAGCAATTCCTGCAGCGCCAAATACCGCCATCAACGCAAAAGGCCAATATCTCTTAGTCGCCACAAAGTAAATCACAAAGCCTATGCCGAAAACAATTATTGCCGAGCTGAGGTTCTTTGTAATAACAAGAATCATTCCTGTTGGTATGAGCGTGAGCACCGCAACAACAATCAGATTGCGGAATTTATCAATCGCCTTTCCTGTCATTACAATATAAGCTGATACCGATATGATAACCGCAAGCTTACATATCTCAGCAGGCTGTATAGTACCGAAACCTACATTTATCCATCTCCTTGCATGGTTAATCTCAACTCCCAGCGGTGTGAGTATAAGCAGTATAGAAAATACAGCCCCGGCATATATCCACGGTGCAAGCTTATAGTAGTATTTATAATCGAAAAAAATGCAGAAAACAAATGCAGCCATTCCAAGAATCGTAGATTTAACCTGCTTTTTTAAATAGAACGCAGGATCAGGGTTCTTAGGAAGTTTCATTCCGCTGTAATAACTGGTCGAATACACCATCACTAATCCAAAGCACACCAGAAACAGTATTATCACCAGCAAAGAATAATCAAAATATTTTGTTTTTGCCCGCTTCTTTGCCATCGGCAATCCTCCATGTCTTACAATTCATTAACATACTGCTTGAATAATTTTCCGCGCTCCTCATAGCTCTTAAACATATCCCAGCTCGCACATGCAGGCGACAGAAGTACTATCTGACCCTCCCTGGCATCCTCACGGCATACCTCAACCGCTTCTTTGAGAGTCTCAACAAAGCGTATGTTTTCAAAGCCCTGCTCTCTTGCAGCAGCAGCTATCTTATCCTTGGTAACACCGAGAAGAACAAGCTCTATAATCGTATCCTTAAAGCACTTTATCATCTCATCAAATTCCGAATGTTTATCGTAGCCTCCAGCTATAAGTATAGTCTTTTTAGGCATTGCCTCTATAGCCTTGATGGTTGAATCAGGGTTCGTTCCCTTAGAATCATTATAGTACTCAACCCCATCAAGTGTACGCACATATTCTATGCGGTGTTCAACAGCCTTAAAGCTTCTTATTGTATCCGCAATAATTCCCACCGGCACGCCCATCTGTATACATATAGCTGCCGCAGCCATGACATTCTCATGGTTATGCGCTCCAAAAAGGAGCATATCTCTTACGTCTATTACATCGATAACCTTCGCACCATCAGTATACTTTATCATAGTACCTTCAAGGTATGTACCATGGTTTACATGGTGCTTTCTTGAAAAATATACCGGTGTCGCCGTTGTAACTTCTCCGAACCTTCTTAAAACCTCGTCATCATAATTAAGCACCACAAAGTCATCCTTTGTCTGATTAGCCGCTATTCTTTCCTTAACAGCAGCATAGTTTTCCATGGTATAATGTCTATTCAGGTGGTCTGGTGTAATATTTAAAATAGCACTTACCTTTGGATGGAACTCATGTACTGTCTCAAGCTGGAAGCTGGATATTTCAGCAACAGTCACGGAACCTTCTGTTGTCTTAAGCACCTCAGCAGTATATGAATTTCCTATATTTCCGACAACAAATGTCTCCCTGCCCCATGCTTTTATTATCTCGCCTACGAGAGTTGTTGTTGTTGTCTTTCCGTTCGTTCCGGTGATTGCCGCAACAATGCCCTTCTCATAATTGTATGCAAGCTCTATCTCTCCCCACACAGGGATGTTCTTCTCATTAAATTTAACCACAACAGGACTGTCTATCGGAACTCCCGGACTTATAACCGCAAGGTCCGCGCTGTCTAAAAGCGAATCCTCCATGGTGCCAAGTACAATATCCGCCTCCGCACCCTCAGGCAGTCTGCTCTCAATCTCTGCCTTATCAAGCTTATCATTTCCATCATAGAGAACCGCCTGCGCACCTACCTCGCATAAAAGCTTAACAGCGCCTATTCCGCTTATTCCTGTACCTACAACGATTACTTTCTTCCCACTAAGATTCATTTTTCTGTCTCTCTCCTATATCTTTATTCACCTGATACTATTTTCATAATCGAATCGCATGAATTGTTTCCTAAATAAATACATTCATAACTGCACTCAATTCATAATATCCCTATTCATTGGAAAATTCAACAACTTCCTGCTCAATTCCAAGATACGGCAGTATATTTTCAAACACCTCCCTGATAACCGGAGCCGCTATGGTTCCTCCATAATATATTCCCTCCGGCTCATCTATGATACACATTGCAATCACCTGCGGATTATCCGCCGGCGCAAAGCCTATAAATGAAGCGATATACTTTCCTGAACCTCTTGGAAGCTTCTGCGAGGTTGCCGTCTTGCCGCCAATTCTGTAGCCATCTATGTAGCAGCGCTTACCACCGCCTTCCGAAACAACGCTCTCAAGGAGCTGTTTCATAAGCCCACTCGTCTCCCCGGATACAGCATTTTCAACCCTTTCGTACTCAAACACCTTGGTTGTCTCTCCGTCCTCATTCACGGTCTTCACCGCAAAATGGGGTGTTATCAATGTCCCGCCGTTGATGATAGCACTGGCTGCACGTAGAAGCTGCAGCGGTGTAATCTGGAATGACTGTCCGAAGCTCATTGTTGCAAGCTCAACCTCACCCACATTTTTGAGCTTGTGAATGATGGTTCCCGCTTCTCCCGGCAGGTCCACACCTGTCTTTTCAAGAAGCCCCAGCTTTTTCATGTATGCAAAGAAATCCTCCGCACCCACCCTGCTTCCCCATGTTATAAATGCAGGATTGCAGGAATTCATAAGTGTCTGCGCAAATGTCTGTGAGCCATGTCCGGAAGTCTTATGACATCTTATCGTCCTGCCACCTACCGTAAGACTTCCCCTACAATAAAAGCTATCGCTAAGACTCACAACTCCTTTTTCAAGAGCCGCCGTCGCTGTGACAATCTTAAATGTTGAACCCGGTTCATAGGTATCATTTATACAGAAATTACGCCACATATTATTGAGAAGATTCATTTTCTGTTCATTTGTAAGCTCTTCCTTTGGAATGGTCTTTGTCACATCATCACCATTCTCATCCTTTTGCGTCACCGTCAATGAGCTGTACTCATCAATCAATGTGTATGGTGCATTAAGATTATACTCCGGCACGTTAACCATCGCGTATATTCTTCCGTCCTGAGGATTCATTACAATAATGGACACTCTCTTTGCCTTTTTCGCCTCGTATGCCTTATAGGCTGCCTGCTGTGCGTAAGTCTGTATATTATAATCCAGGCTCACTATCAAATCGTCCCCATTTACAGGCTCTACTCTCTCCTCCCCCTCCTTCTTAAGCTCAATCCCGCCTGCATCCGTCATTGTAAGTATCTGCCCCGCCTCCCCGGCAAGCTCCTCATCATAGCGGACCTCAAGTCCGATAATCCCCTGATTATCACTTCCTGTAAACCCGATTACCTTTGAAGCCAAGCTCCCAAACGGATAGTACCTTCTGCTATCCTCATCAATCTTAACTCCGTCAAGCCCGTATTCCCTTATCGCATCACCTATTTCCTTCGTTACATTCGTCTTTATCCGCTCCATGGATGAGACCTTATGTACGCTCTTTGCCACCTTCTCCCTGTCCATTCCGAGTTCACTTGAAAGGACATCTATCACCTTATCCGGCTCCGTTATCTGCGCATGGACTACAGAAATCGTGCACACGGTCTTATTCGAGGCGAGAACCGTTCCATCCCCGGAAATAATCCTGCCTCGCGCAGCCTTTATCGGCCTTTCCCTTTCATGGAGTTCCCTTGCCCTTTGTCCATAATACTCAGACTCGACCAGCATAATAACTGCAAGCCGTACAAGCAAAAGAACTATAACAACTGCTGCTAACGTCACACCGACCATCAACTTACGTTTCATCCTGCCTACATTTCTCCGGCTTTCCAAAACAAAAACCTCCATAATAAAATTCTCAAAACAATTCAACCGGCTGTTTAACTGCCGATAGTACATTTTATTATGAAGGTTTTAATGATATACAATATTTATTCTGTCACATTCCCATTTCACTATGTCGGAGCCTCTGTCTGATTCTCCATCGATGATTCAGCCGGTTCATCAGGCTGCTCCTGTGCAGGCGGTTGTGCCGGCTCCTCAGTTGATGGCTGTGAAGCTTCATCCGCCGGTGCCTCACCTGACGGTTGTGTCGACTCCTGCTCCGGTGCCTGCGTTGGCGGCTCTGTGGCTTCCACCGTCTCAGGATTTCCTTCGGCGTCCGTGACCGTCTCACCGTTCTCGTCCGTGACATACTCAGCACTGCTCTCCGGCTGGGACTGAGTAGGTGTCGGCAGTCCTCCGACATTAATCTCATAGGACTCATCAACCGGATATATCTCAAGATACGGAATAAGCTCTATCATAATATCTCTTGCAAGCTCCTGCGCTGCCCTTGAGGTATCGAAGTCCTCAACCTGCGCTTCATCAAGAACAACATAGAATACAACCTGTGGCTCCTCCGCCGGCATGAAGCCTATAAATGATGTCACATAATGCTGCTTGTCTCTTGGCTGCTTCTCGGCTGCTCCTGTCTTTCCCCCGACACTGTAGCCCGCAATCTTAAGATAACCGCCTGTACCATAATCCACAACATTTTTGAGATACCCTCTCAGTGTCTGAGAAGTCTCTTCCGACACTGTCCTTCTCACAAGAACACTTTCATTCTCTAACAGAGTCTCTCCGCCTGCACTCTTTATCTCCTTGACAAGGTGAGGCTGATAGTAGCTGCCACCATTTATAAGTGAGGAGAATGCCGCCACCTCCTGCACCATGGTAACATTAAGGTTCTGACCGAAGCTGTTGGTCGCAAGATCGATATCCGTAACCAGATCCTTCTTTATAATCAGTCCATATTCTTCGCCGGGCAGGTCAACCCCCGTCTTTGCTCCGAAATTAAATCTGCTCACATAATCATAGAATACATCTTTTCCGATAGTTGCCGCCATCTGCATCAATGCGTCATTGCATGACTCCTCAAGTGCCTGACCAACAGTCAGCAGCCCATGTCCCTCCGGATGTGCGCAGCTTATCTTCGTTCCCATAACCACCTCATGACCGTCACATAAGTATTCCTCAGTTCCGTCTAAGATTCCTTCCTCAATTCCACTTGCAATGGTAAATGCCTTAAAAACCGAACCCGGCTCAAATATCGTCGACACACAGTAGTTGCTCCATACATCGTACAACGCATCCACCATCGCGTCATTATCCATCTCTGAGAGTTCCTCTTCCGTGTAATATGCCGACAAATCGCTTGGATTATTGAGGTCGAAGCTCGGATACTGTGCCATTGATAGTATCTGTCCGTTATTAGGATCCGCAATTATTACTGATGTATGTTTTGAACCGTAGGCTTCATTAAATTCTCTTATCTTTTTCTCAACAATTCTCTGTATATTGGCATTGATGGTCAGCACCACGGTACTGCCATTTATAGCCGGCTTTATGGTTGTCTCCATATCGGAGTCCTCTCCGACATATCCATATTCTCTTCCATTAGTCCCGGTAAGATATGAATTGTACTGATTTTCAATTCCGATTACACCCGTGGCCTCCGTTGCATACCCTAACACAGAGGCAAGCAATGAATCGTAGGGATAGGTTCTTATGTACTCCTCCTCTAGCCATGAAGCAGCATATTTATTGGAATCAGCCTCCTTTGCTGCCTTATACTCCGTAACCTGGTCATAGGTGAGATATTTCAACACCTTCTTGTAAGCACAGTTCTTATTCTCATAGCTGTTATATGTATCAAGAAGCTCCTGCCTGTCAAGACCTAAGCACTGAACCAGCAGTTCTATGTTCGCCTCCCTGTCCGTATCCTCTTCCCAATAGTTGTTAGGGTCAAGTATAAGATTATAGACCTTCTGTGAATATGCAAGCACCGTTCCCGTTCTGTCCGTTATGTCCCCTCTCTTAGCAAGAATTGTTGAGTTCTTATATCTGAGGTTATCAAATACCTTCTTGGAATACAGATCCTGATTAGAACGGTTTATATCTATCATTCTTAATGCAAGTAAAAAAAAGGCAATCACAACGACACCTGCCACAAACAACAGCTTAAATTTCATCTTCCGTTGCAATTTCCTTGTTTTTATCTTCCGGACAAAAGCATATTCCTTCTTAACTGGCTTAGTCTCATCCGGCTGCATGATATTACTGTTGTTCATAGTTGTACCTACTCCACATCCTTATACTGGACAACATACTCACTGTCCTCACTGTCATAGCTGACAATCTGACTGCACGATGGATAAACCATTCCAAGTTCCTCAGTAGCGACCTTATATATATAGTCATAATCTATGGATGAATTGATAGAGATTTCCAGATTATCATTCTCCATGGTCATAGTTGAAAGTTCTTTTCTGAGGCTTGCAATCTCTCTTGCTTTCTGTGTCATGTTGATATTAAGTGAAATATATTTTGTAAGCACGATAAAAATTCCAACCATGACACCTGCCATCACCAGTGTGAATGCAAAACCGAAGCTGGAACTGAGTCCATGATTAGCCTTGGTGTGCGCCTTGTGTAAGTCCTGTTTCTCCGGCTGCTGTGTTACTGTCTCCCGCTTTCTAGGAGATGTTGTCTCAATGTATGCCTCCTGCTTGCGGGCAAGGTTATCATTAACATAGACTGTTCTGTATGAATTTCTATTATTTCTGCTATCTGCCATTTAATTATCCCGCCTTCTTTCAAAAACCCTCAACTTTGAACTCTTTGCTCTCTTATTTACCTCAAGCTCTTCCTCCGTCGGTACAATAGGCTTTCTCGTTATAATCACACCCTTCGGCTTATTGCCGCACACGCATACCGGAAAATTCGGAGGACATGTGCACACATCCACATTCTTCTTAAATCCATTCTTGACTATCCTGTCCTCAAGTGAATGGAATGTGATAATGCTCAATCTTCCTCCATCATTCAAAAGCTCTATCATATCGTCTATGGAGTTCTCAAGTACATCAAGCTCCTTGTTAACCTCAATCCTTATTGCCTGAAAGGTCTGCTTCGCAGGATGTCCTCCCGTAGCACGGAACTTCATCGGAATAGCAGCCTTGACAGCCTCGACAAGCTGTCCTGTCGTTGTGATTCTTCCAATCTCATTCCTCATGCGTACTATGTGCTTAGCGATATTCTTGGCAAACTGATCCTCGCCATAGTCCTTGATAATATGAAATAATTCGCTCTCGGAATACTCATTCACCACAACCTCAGCCGTAAGGCTCTGCCTGTTATCCATTCTCATATCAAGCGGTGCATCATCATCCTTGTAGGTGAAGCCTCTGTCCGCGTCATCTAACTGATGGGATGACACTCCTATATCGAGAAGTATTCCATCCACCCTTTCAATGCCAAGTTCAGCAAGAACACTCCTCATATTCACATAATTATTTCTGACTATGGTCACCTTATCGGCGAAGGGTTCAAGTCTCCTGGTCGCCGCAGCTATCGCTTCCTCATCCTGGTCGATACCTATAAGTCTCCCGTTCTCTCCTAAATGCTCACATATATGGTATGAATGTCCGGCTCCCCCTAAGGTTCCATCCACATATATTCCATCCGGCTTGATTGCAAGACTATCTATTGTTTCGTTAAGTAACACCGGTATGTGTTCAAATTCCATATACTTTCTCCTTAAATACTGAAACCGAATTTCTCCATATTGGCTGCGATTTCATCAATATTATCCTCGTACTCCTTCTGGTCAGCTAAGTATCTGTCCTTATTCCAAATCTCGATTTTCTTGGAAGCTCCGGCCAATATGACCTCCTTGTCAAGCCCGGCATACTCCCTGAGCACTGCCGGAAGAAGAAACCTTCCCTGCTTGTCCACCTCACAGTCTGCCGCTCCCGCAAGGAAAAATCTCACAAACTGTCTTGTCTCCTTGTTCGTAATAGGCAGGGTGGCAAGCTTCTCCTCAAAAACCCTCCAGTCATCATTGGAATATATGTACAGACATTTATCCGGGCTCTTAGTGACAATAAATTCATCTCCAAGCTGTTCTCTGAACTTGGCAGGCATAATCAGCCTTCCCTTAGCATCTATGGAATGGCTGTACTCGCCCATGAACATTATTATCACCGCCTCCCTTCACTTCGTACTTCTCTGATGGGAAAAAGCGTACTCAATCTACCACTTTCTACCACTTTGTTTCACTTTTCACCACTTATGATGACATTTTATACCTTTAATACACTAAAATCAAGTCCTTTTTTCTGTAGAGGAAGAATTTCCCAGAAAACAAAAACCATCTGCTTGGATATTTTCTCCAAACAGATGGTTTTTCTATAATATTCGTACAATTTCTATTCTTTTTATTTTGCAAAAGTGTATAAGGTATATCTTTACTTCTCTCTACTGTTCATTTCCATCCTTGGTTACCGGTGTTCTCTTCTTCAGCTGCACCCTGTTATATATAACAAACGCCACCGCTAATACAATAAGTATTATGGAGAGCACCTGTGAGGCAGCTATTCCGCCCAATGCCTTTATCACAAGCTGGTCTGTTCTGAGTCCCTCTATGATGAATCGTCCCACGCCGTAGCCCATAAGGTATATCGCGAATATCTCTCCGTCGAACTTCTTATGTCTCTTGTAAAGGCAGATACCGATGAACAGCAGCAGGTTCCATGTTCCTTCATATAAAAATGTCGGGTGCACCTGAACATAGCTCACACCATCTATCGTCACAAGGTGTTCGATGAGCTCCTGTGTGATTCCCTTCGCCTCAGATACAGGAAGCTGCATCGCAAAGAGGCTGTCCGTATAGCCGCCGAACGCCTCCCTGTTAAAGAAGTTGCCCCAGCGCCCTATAATCTGTCCTATGATAAGTCCCTGAACAGCCGTATCCGCCATGAGCCAGAACTTAAGCTTCTTTACCTTCGTGAATATAAAAAGTGTGAGAGCGGACGCTAACACTCCTCCGTATATGGCAAGTCCTCCCGCCCTGAGATTGAATATCTCAAGCGGATGCGCGCTGTAATAGTCCCACTCAAAAATGACATAGTATATTCTGGCACCTATTATGGCTGCAATCAATGTGTACAGGGTAAAATCAATATAATCGTCGACCTTCTGCCCCGTCTTTTTCGCCTCACGGTAGGCAACAAGTGCACCGGCAAGCATACCAAGCGCTATTATCACTCCATAATATGCAATCTCAATTCCGAACACCGTAAATGATTTACCCGGGTTGAGGGTAAGTCCAAGATGCGGAAATCTTATTGTTGTGTTCATACATAACCTCCATACCTAAAAATAATTATATATATAATACTTCTTTTATTTTCCAATGACAACCCCCTTGTTTATTTTGTAACTGTTCAGAGCCAAGCAGATTTTCGTATAAAAGTGTGAGTTGTGCTTGCACAAATGAACGCTTTTATATGAAAATCTATTTGGCGGATACGCCACACCGAGGAAATGCATAGCATTTTCGAGGTGGCTCTGAACAGTTACTTTATTTTATAGTTATTCGGGTATTCGCATTGCTTTTTTCTTCCCATTATGCTACTATAAATCAGTATGATTAGATACATCTTTAAGTAAACAGAAACGAGGAATCAATATGAAATTAGGTATTGTTGGTCTGCCGAACGTCGGCAAAAGTACGTTATTTAATTCACTTACAAAGGCAGGTGCTGAATCCGCTAACTATCCATTCTGTACCATTGACCCTAACGTGGGCATTGTTACAGTTCCGGATGAGCGTTTAAATAAACTTGCTGCACTTTATAATTCAGCAAAAATCACACCTGCTGCCATTGAGTTTGTAGATATCGCAGGACTTGTAAAGGGTGCCTCCAAGGGTGAGGGACTTGGAAACCAGTTTCTCTCACATATCCGTGAGGTTGACGCTATTGTACATGTAGTCCGCTGCTTTGAGGACAGCAACATTGTACACGTAGATGGAAGTGTTGACCCTATTAGAGATATTGATACCATCAATCTCGAGCTTATATTCTCAGATATAGATATTCTTGAAAGAAGAATCGCCAAGGTCGGACGTGCAGCCATGAATGATAAGGCTCTCGCTAAGGAGAATGAGCTTCTTAAGAGACTCAAGGCTCACCTTGAGGAGGGCAGATCCGCACGCAGCTTTGAGACAGATGATGATGACGAGAAGGCTCTGATTGCTTCCTACACTCTTCTTACAGCCAAGCCGGTAATCTATGCCGCCAATGTATCCGAGGATGACCTTGCAGATGACGCAGCCTCCAACGAATATGTTGCTGAGGTCCGCAGATTCGCAGAATCGGAAGGCAGTGAGGTGTTCGTTGTATGTGCCAAGATTGAGGAGGAGATTTCCGAACTTGATGACGCAGACAAGAAGGAATTTCTAGCAGACCTTGGTTTATCCGAATCAGGCCTTGATAAGCTGATAAGAGCCAGCTACTCTCTTCTCGGACTTATAAGCTATCTCACCGCCGGTCCTACAGAGACAAGAGCCTGGACTATCACCAAGGGAACCAAGGCTCCTCAGGCTGCCGGAAAGATACACAGCGATTTTGAGCGTGGCTTTATCCGTGCCGAGGTTGTCAACTATCAGGATCTCCTTGACTGTGGTTCCTACACGGTTGCCAAGGAGAAGGGACTTGTAGGTCTTGAGGGCAAGGATTATGTTGTCAAGGACGGGGATGTTGTTCTCTTCCGCTTCAACGTATAATCTTCCATCATAGGATATCATAGCTAGAAGAGGTTATATGAAAAAAATTTTTCTTATTACAACAGGCGGAACAATCGCTTCAAGACAGACATCCGACGGTTTAGCTCCATCCGTAACATCTGATGAAATACTTGAGTATATTCCTGAGGTCGATGAGATATGCTCAATAACAACCTACGGATTATTCAATCTTGACAGCACCAATGTCTGCTATCAGCACTGGATTTCAATGGTGAAATGTCTCAAAGAGCATTACAGCTCATACGATGGCTTCGTCATAACACACGGAACCGATACAATGGCTTACACGGCTGCTGCGCTTTCATATATGGTTCAGAACAGCATGAAGCCCATTGTCATAACAGGTTCACAGCGCCCTCTTGCCTCTGTCGACTCAGACGCAAGAAGCAACCTGTTGAATGCCATCGTATTCGCATGTGATGAACACGCCCATGGAGTACACATCCTTTTTGACAACAAGGTTATACTCGGAACGCGCGCAAGAAAGACGCACACTAAGAGCTTTAACGCCTTTAAGAGCATTGATTTTCCGGAGATAGCCATAGTGCGTGACAGGAGAGTCCGATATTATATAGAGGAAAAGGTGTCTGAGGACGGGCCGGACTTTTATACAAGTCTTGACCCTAAGGTCTTTGTACTCCGTCTTGTTCCGGGTATGAATCCCGACATTTTTTCCTTTTTAAAAGAGCACTATGATGGGCTTGTAATAGAGAGCTTCGGTGTAGGCGGCATCCCCTGCTATGACAATGAGAGCTTTGTCGATGCCGTAGCCGACTGGATTGCTTGTGGCAAGGCGCTTGTTATGACCACGCAGGTTCCCCATGAAGGAAGCGATATGTCCGTGTACATGGTCGGACAAGTCATCAAAAAGAAATATCGTCTGATAGAGGCCTACGACATGACAACAGAGGCAATCGTTGCCAAGCTGATGTGGATACTGGCTCAGACTAAGAAGCCTGCTGAAGTCCGCGAAATGTTCTACAGACCTGTACAAAATGACTTGAATATTTAAAGGAGTATCCTTGATGAAATATAAAAATATATTATCACCATCCATTTTGTCTGCCGACTTCGGAAATCTTGCAAGGGATATTCATACTATAGATGAAGCCGGTGCAGAATACATTCACATTGATGTCATGGACGGAATTTTTGTCCCAAGCATTTCCTTCGGAATGCCTATAATAAAATCAATCCGTCCGTTGACAGATAAGATTTTCGACTTACATCTTATGATAGAAGAGCCTATCAGATATGTTGATGAATTCACCTCTCTTGGGGCAGATATAATCACGGTTCATGTGGAGGCCTGCAAGGACACTGCCGCTACACTTAAAAGAATCAAGGAGCTTGGTGTAAAAGCAGGTATCACCTTGAATCCCGACACTCCGCTTAGCGATGTCAGGGAATTTCTGCCGCTGGCAGATATGCTTCTTATAATGAGTGTTGTTCCGGGCTTCGGAGGTCAGAAGTTTATTGAAGCCTCCCTTGACAAGCTAAGGGAAGCTGTTATATTACGTGATGAGCTTGGTCTTAACTATGATATTGAAATAGATGGCGGTGTGAACTTCGATAATATCAGGGATATACACGAGGCAGGTGCTAATATTATTGTTGCCGGCTCAGCAGTTTTTAAAGGAAATGCTGCCGACAACGTAAAAAAACTCATAGAGCTTATGTAAGCTCTATGAGTTTTTATCTTTTTCTTGTATTTTCAAGTTCATGGTACATTTCAACATAGCTGTCATACCGTGTTCTGTTTATCAGCCCTTCTTCTACCGCATTCTTGACAGCACAATCAGGCTCATTCACATGTACGCACCCGGCGAATCTGCATTCACCCTCATACTCACTAAACTCAGGCATATAGAATCTAAGTCTGTTTTTATCCTCAACCATAACAGACAGCGATGTAAAGCCCGGAGTATCAAGAATATAACTGTCATCGTCCAGGACGAACACCTCTGAGTGACGCGTCGTATGCTTTCCTCTTCCAATCTTATCGCTAATGCTTCCTGTCTCCATGTGTACATTCTCAATTAAAGAATTGAGAATCGATGATTTTCCTACACCCGATGGTCCGGCAAGTGCTGTGGTGTGCCCCTTTAATTGCTCCCTGAGCCCGGGCAGACCTTCACCTGTAAATGTACTTGTAAACAGAACATGGCTTCCGCTCTTTTCATATATCTGTGAAAGTCTGTCTATCTCATCCTGCTTAACCTCATCTATTTTATTAAAGCAGATAATAGTAGGAAGCTCATATCCCTCCATCATCACAAGAAAGCTGTCTAAAAGCCTGAGATTAGGTGCCGGCGTTGAAATGGCAAACACAAGCAGCGCCTGATCAACATTTGCCACCGCCGGTCTTATCATCTCACTGCTCCTTGGCAATATCTTAACAATATTACCAAGAAGCTTTTCATCATCAACTATATCAATCTCAACATTATCGCCTACGAGCGGCTTCACATTCTGGTTCCTGAAACCACCCTTCGCCTTACACTCGTATGTCTCCCTGCCGGTCACATGCACATAGTAAAATCCGGCAATTCCTTTGATAATTTTCCCTTGCATATATATTCCCACTATTCTGTCAATGTTACATCAAGTGTACATAGCTGCACCGTCTGCTCAGAAGAAGGAGAAACGTAATATGCGAATACTCTAAGCTGTGCACTTCCCTTAGAAAAATCAGAGAGTGTCTCACGAACCTGAATCGACTTTTCAGTCATTCCCGCATAAGAAGTATATTCCTGGGAGGCTATGTTCTTTTCATTTCCATTCTGTGCAAGAACAAAATTAAGTCTGATGAATGTTGCATCCTCAGGAACCTTATTTTCTGATGTAAGATCCTCCACAAGAACTGTCTTTGACAGATATACATACTTAACCGATGAATCTGTTCCTGTACTTACCACGAAATTGATGGTTGAGCCCTCTGCTGCCTTCTCTCCCGCTGCCGGACCGCTCTGGGCTATTACATGGCCTACGGCTACTGTTGCGCTCCCTTCGCGCTTTATTGTTCCCACGACAAAACCGTTGGAGGTTATTGCCTGTTTTGCCTCATCCTCGGTCTTATCGAGCAGATTAGGAACCTCTGTATATACCTTTCCGTCTCCCATGCTGATATATAATGTAACCTCATCACCCTGCTTAACCTTTGCAAGATGCTTAGGCGTTGAGCTTATAACACGGAACTGCTCCACCTCAGAGCTTTCAACGTATTCCACCTTAACCTTAAGACCAAGTGCATACAGAGCCTCCGTCGCACCATCCTCTGTCATATCATCGACATCTATCATTGAGAATGATTCAGGACCGCTGCTCACCGTCAGGACAATCGTGGTATGTTCCTTTACGCGGCTTCCTGCTGTGACATTCTGCTCGATTACCATACCGGCATCGTAGGATGAATTATCGTATGTCAGCTTCACACCGAGATTCACATCATTCAGCATCTTCTGTGCATCTTCATAATTATAGCCTGTCACCAGTGGAACCTCAACTCTTCCATCGTTCTCCTGTGTGGACTGAGTTGTTGTCTGATTATTATTTCCCTGATTTCCGCTTCCCGAAAGAACCGAAACCATCTTAAATATAATGAAGATTGTTATAATGACTATGATAACTGCCACCGAAATTCCCAGAGCTGTTATAACCTTGTCGACAGTTGAACTGCCTGAATCCTCAGAATCATCATCGTCATCATCATAATAGTCCAAATCGTGGTTATTACGGACATCATCATTATCATCATCCATTTCATCATCCATTTCATCATCGGAATCATCATAAATACTATCCTTTTTCCTGCTGCTGATGTTGGTGGATTTCACAGATGACATCTGATGAATCATATCAAGCTCATCCTCTGTTATCATCTTGGTAGGTCCATTGCTTGCAACAGGACGCATTACAACAAAATCCTCATTCGGAGCCACAAGAGAATGCTTAAGATCCGCTATAAGGTCGGACATTGTCTGATATCTTCTCTCTGTTCTCTTCTGGGTACATTTTAAAACAATCTTTTCTACACTTACAGGAATCCCCGGTACAAGCTTGGCAGGTGAAACTATATCATCCTGAATGTGCTGCAATGCCACAGATACTGTTGTGTCTCCCTCGAAAGGAACCCTTCCTGTGAGCATCTCATAGAGCATTATACCGAACGAATATATATCACTCTTCTCATCACTATATCCGCCCCTTGCCTGCTCAGGCGAAATGTAATGCACCGATCCCATCGCATTGGAATTGATCGTATTGGAGGTAGCCGCCCTGGCAATACCAAAATCAGTTACCTTTACCTTACCTTCCTTAGATATAATAATATTCTGGGGCTTAATATCGCGATGCACTATGTGATGATTATGAGCTGCTTCAATTCCCTGAGCTACCTGGATAGCTATGCTTACAGCCTCTCTTACACCAAGCCTGCCCTTCTTTTCTATATATTTTTTGAGGGTTATTCCCTCTACCAGTTCCATAACAATATAGTATATTCCATCTTCATCACCGACATCATATACGTTTACAATATTAGCGTGTATAAGTCCTGCCGCAGACTGTGCTTCCACACGGAACTTAGTCACAAAAGACCTGTCCTCACTAAATTCCGGCTTAAGAACCTTAATGGCTACAAAGCGATTCAGCTTATGATCCTTCGCCTTGTACACATCCGACATTCCTCCGGATCCAATCTTTCCAAGTATCTCATATCTATCTGCAATAAATACCGGCTTTTCCATATTACCTCCTACTAGAGCTCTACGATGACAACGGCAATATTATCTGCGCCACCGCTTTCATTTGCCATGTCTATCAGTCTTTTTGCCTTATCCTCAATCGGAAGGTTCAAAGACAATATCTGTTCTATTTCCCCATCATCAACCATATTGCTTAAGCCATCCGAACACATGATGATTCTGTTTCCGGCTGTCAGCTCGGCTTCAAAAAAATCAGCCATAACCTCTTTTCCTCCGCCTATGGCGCGAGTAATTACATTCTTTCTCTTGTGAGTTCTCGCCTCATCCCGGTTAAGCCTTCCCAGTGCCACCATCTCTTCAACAAGTGAGTGATCCCTTGTAATCTGTGAAAGCTTTCCGTCATACAGGTATAACCGGCTGTCTCCAACATTGGCCACATACATAGATTCCCCGATAATCGTACATACGACCAGTGTTGTTCCCATCCCCTCATAATCCTCAGACTCCGCTGCTTTTTCAAGCAGAAGCGTATTAGCATTCACAATAGCATCGTTGATAATTGTAATAGGATTATCAGAGCTTGAATTTTTAATATTATTAATTAAGGTCTCCACCGTAAAACGTGAAGCCAGATCACCTGCCTTATGACCTCCCATTCCATCTGCTACAATAAACAGATTCGGAAGTTTACCTACCGGCATCATACTGCAAAAGATGTAATCCTGGTTGACCCTTCTTACTCTGCCTACATCTGTGGTTGCATATGCCCTCATTACATTCCTCCACACAGAATATCTATTCCGCGTTATCTTCATCTAGGTGGCTCTTACGTAATTGTCCGCAGGCCCCATCAATATCTCTACCCATCTCTCTTCTTATTGTACATGCAATTCCATTTTTTTCAAGAAGATTTTTAAAACTGCTTATCTGTGGTCCCTCTGTCTGCTTGAAATCTCTCTCCTTTATAGGATTAACCGGAATCAGATTAACATGGCAGTTCATTCCCTTGATAAGATGTATTAGCTCTAATGCCTGCTCTTTTCCATCGTTAACACCCTTCACAAGACTATATTCGTATGTAATTCTCCGTGATGTCTTATCAACATAATACCTGCATGCGTCCATAAGCTCTTCTATTGAATATTTGTTTGCCACCGGCATCAATGTCTTTCTAAGCTCATCATTCGGAGCATGAAGCGAAATCGCCAGATTCACCTGAAGCTGTTCATCGGCAAACTGTCTTATTCTCGGAACAATGCCGCATGTAGAAATCGTGAGGTTTCTTGCCCCGATATTGATTCCGTTCTCATCCGTAAGAAGTGTAATAAATCTTCTCACATTCTCATAATTGTCGAATGGTTCACCTGTTCCCATTATAACAACATGTGACACCCTCTCACCTGTATCTGCCTGTATTCTGTATATCTGGTCAAGCATCTCAGAAGGAAGAAGGCTTCTTGAAAGTCCGTTCAATGTAGAGGCACAGAACCTGCACCCCATACGGCAGCCTGCCTGTGAGGATATACATACAGAGTTTCCGAAACGGTATCTCATAAGGACGCTCTCTATCAGGTTGCCATCAGCAAGCTTAAAAAGATATTTAGCCGTGCCGTCTATTGCGGACACCTGCTTATCAACCTGTGTCACAACCGTAAGAGGACTTATATCGGCAAGCTTTTCTTTTAGAAGCTTCGGGACATTTTTCATATCTTCATAGTCGGTAATCAGCTTCCTGTGAATCCAGTCATATATCTGCTCTGCCCTGAACTTCTTTTCACCCAGCGCTCCTATCAACTGCGTAAGCTCCGCCTTCGTGAGTGATTTTATGTCTTCATACGGAAGCTTCAGACTATCGTCAACAACACTGCTATCCATTCATTTCCTCCTGTTTTATATCCTCTTAAGTTTTGCCACAAAAAAGCCATCGCATTCATATACTCCCGGAATAAGCGTGAGCATGCCGCGTGCAGCATCACTGTGGAGCTTATCAAGATACTTTTCTCCTGCCTTCTTCGCGTCATTTACAAGGCTCTCCGGAAGTAAATCATTTATATCAACCGGAGCAAAACCCTTTTCCATAATATATCGTACATTCTCTTCATTTTCCTTTGGGTTAAGTGTACATGTCGAATATACAAGATACCCTCCATGCTTTACATAACTGCACACGGAATCAAGAATATCTCTCTGAAGCCTTACTATTCCATCAAGCTTTTCCCGGCTCACATTATATTTTATGTCCGGTTTTCTTCCTATAATGCCAAGTCCTGAGCACGGAATATCCGCAAGAAGCATATCCGCAGTCTCCTCATCTGCTAAATTGTGCTCCAGCGCATCCGCAGTCTCGACGCTTATATTACCAAGCCCAAGTCTCTGCACGTTCTCCTCTATCTGACCGGTCTTTTTTTCTGAAACATCCCTTGAAATGACATGACCTGTTCCTTCCATCATAAGAGCAGCAAATATGCTCTTACCTCCCGGTGCGGCACATACATCAATTACAGTAGAATCCTTAGACGGTGACGCTATCATGCCGGCCAACATACTGCTTATGTCCTGTATCTGGAACATTCCGTCAATAAATTCCGGTATCTCCTCAAGATAATTGTAATCGGACATGATAAAAGCATTCTCCACATACGGAGCGTCCGTCACCTCAATCCCCTGCGCTGTCAGTCTTTCCATAAGCTCTGTCCTGGTAATCTTTATGGTGTTAACCACAGCGGATACCTTACTGTCCTTCAAAAAGCTCTCAAGAATAAGCTTCATAGTCTCTTCGCCGTATGAAGCTTTAAGCATATCTGCAAGCTCCTGCGGCACCGAATACCTCACACTGTAATCATCCGGCAGCTCCATCGCAGGAAGCTGTCTGCTTATATTTCTAAGCACTCCGTTGACAAAACCGCCAAGATTTGTAAAATGTCTTTTCTTTGCCAGCTTTACGGCTTCATTGCAGACTGCACTCACCGGCACCTGTTCCATATACATCATCTGGTATACGCTCATACGCATAAGATTTCTGATGAGCGGTTTCATCTTATTTACACGCACAGAAGACACCTGGTTAATTACATAATCAAGTGTCATTCTGCGTTCCATTGTTCCTTTTACAAGCCTTGTTATAAATGCTCTCTCATTCTTTTCGAGATACTGATATTTTCTGAGTGCATCATTCAGCAGAACATGTATATACTGTTCCCTTTCGTTAATCTCCATAAGAACATCGAGAGCAATCTCTCTTTCATTTATCGTATTAGTCACGATTTCTTCCTCTCAGCATTAGTAATCTTGCAAGCTGGATAATAGCGGTAGCGGCACTTGCCACATAAGTCATTGCAGCCGCACTAAGAACCTTCTTCGTCTGGTCTACCTCACTGTCATAGAGTATACCATTATCCGATAACAGTGCAAGTGCACGAGATGACGCGTTAAACTCTACCGGAAGCGTCACAATCTGGAAAAGTACCGCAAACGAAAAGAGTATAATACCCACATCGATAAGCACGCTGAATGAACCGAAGAAAAGTCCAAGCAGTATAAGTATGAACGAAAACTGCGAGCCAAAGCTTGCTATAGGAAACAGCATCGTCCTGAACTTTAAGAATGAGTAGCCCTCATCATGCTGTATCGCATGTCCGCACTCATGTGCTGCAACACCTATCGCTGCCACAGAACGTGAATTATAAGTGGCATCTGACAGGTTAAGTGTCTTATCCGCAGGATTGTAATTATCTGTAAGACTTCCGGCAATATGCTGTATTCTCACGTCATATATTCCCTTTGAGTGAAGTATTCTCTCAGCCGCCTCAGCTCCTGTAAGACCTGTACGGCTCTCAACCTTACTGTACTTTGCAAAGCTTGATGATACACGAATCTGTGCCACAACTGCTATGATACCTGTGATAACAAGTAAAATCCATGTCGGGTCATAACCGTATCCATAGCCATAATATGCTAAAACCATATATATCATCCTTTCTATATGTTTTTCAGGTAATCTGTTTACTACCTGCTGTTTTTAAGTGCTGTACCCTCTGTAAGCCTGCAGCCTCTTAGGAATGAAGCCGCATCCATTCTCTTCTTTCCCTCAAGCTGCACCTCATTGACCCTCAGCACACCTGCACCTGTTGTGATGTCAAATGTGTTTTTGGTTATATTGGTTATTATACCACACTCCTGTGCGCTGTATTCCTTATCTGAATCGACTACATCCGCACCGAAAAGCTTTAACAGCTTTCCGTCAAGGAAGGAATATGCTGCCGGTGCAGGGTCAAGTCCCCTCATAAGCCTCTCAAGCTCAACGGCAGGTCTTGTAAAATCAAGATTTCCAAGACTCTTGTCTATCATGGAAGCATAGCAGGTATCGCCCTCCTGCTTCACAGGAGTAATAGTCCCGGCTTCTAATCCGTCAAGCGTTTTAATTAAAAGCTGCGCACCGACAACGGAAAGCTTATCGTGGTATGTCTCATACGTCTCCTTCGGCTCAATAGCAACTTCTTCCTTAAGAAGCATGTCTCCTGTGTCAAGTCCCTTATCCATCTGCATTGTGGTAACACCGCTCACCTTTTCGCCATTTATTATGACCCACTGGAGCGGTGCCGCTCCGCGGTACATCGGGAGAAGCGATGCATGTACATTCACACATCCGTACTTAGGAAGTGTAAGTACGCTCACAGGAAGGAGCTGTCCGAATGCGACTACAACAATCACGTCCGGAGCAAGCTTTTTAAGCTCTTCCAGAAATTCTTCATTCTTTCTTACTCTCTCCGGCTGGAATACCGGTATATCATGTTTTACCGCCTCCGCCTTAACAGGTGTCATAAGAAGCTCTTTTCCTCTGCCCTTAGGCTTATCAGGCTGTGTGACAACTGCTGCCACATCATGCCCTGCCTCTAACAGTGCCTTAAGAGTTCCAACTGCAAAGCCGGGCGTTCCCATAAAGACTACTCTCATATATTCCTCATCTACTTTCTGTATTTCTTATTCTTTTTGTTGTCCTCTTCAGACTCGGTATCAACAAGCTCCCCTTCAACCAGCTCGGTATAAAGATGACCGTCAAGATGTGCAAGCTCATGGCAGATAGCACGCGCTAAAAGCTCCTCGCCTTCTATAACATACTCATTCATCTCTTCGTCATAAGCCTTAGCCTTAACATAATCAGGTCTTGTTACTGTACCCGCCTTACCCGGAACACTGAGGCAGCCTTCACTTCCTGTCTGGCTTCCACTTGTCTCAAGAATCTCCGGATTTATCATGACAATCGGACCTTCTCCCACATCAATCACAACTATTCTCTTTAATACACCTACCTGTGGAGCTGCAAGACCGACACCCTCAGCCTCATACATTGTATCAAGCATATCATCAATAAGTGTAAGTGTACGCTCGTTAACCTCCTCCACTTCCTTACATACCTTGGTAAGGCAAGGATCGCCAACTGTTCTAATCTGTCTAAGTGCCATTTTATTTTCCTCTCTTCTTATAATTTACTGGTTAAAATCAAACTGTACACTCACCATTCTGAAATCCTGTTCATGTTCTCTTATATACTTCTCTAATATATCCTTAACCTGTGTCAGAACTGTGTACTGTTTATGTTTAAAAAATAAAAGAACTGAAAAAATATCATTAAGTTTATACACTGAAGCCCTCGACGGACCTATCGCGCGGGGCATATCGTCTTCATCATAATATATTTTTCTTAATTCCTTTGTGGTTTCCTGTAAAAGCCACACCGGGGTGTCATTTGCAAGCTGCTCATTTTTCGATGATACCTTGACTGTGAGAAGATTCGATACCGGTGGATAATCCATAAGCTCACGGTACATTATCTCCTGCTCATAAAAAGCATCATAATCATGCTTCATAGCAGTCTGTATGCTGTAATGTGACGGGTCGTAGGTCTGTATAATAACATTCCCACGCTTATCGCCTCGTCCTGCCCTTCCCGCCGCCTGTGTAAGAAGCTCAAAGGTTCTCTCCTGCGCCCTGAAATCCGATGAATACAATGACAAATCGGCAAGAAGTATTCCCATAAGTGTTACATTCGGAAAATCATGCCCCTTTACAATCATCTGTGTTCCGACTAATATATCTGCATTGCCGCCGGAGAATTCCTCAAGAATCTTTTCATGCCCTTCCTTTCCCTTGGTCGTATCAAAATCCATTCGCAGAACTCTTGCCGCAGGAAAGGCCTCCTTCACAGCCTGTTCTATCTTCTCTGTTCCTACCTTGAAGCCACCTATATATTTTGAACCGCACTTTGGACATAGCTTCTTGTCCGGCTCGGTATATCCACAATAATGGCATACAAGTCTTCCATTGTTATGTGCTGTCAATGAGATGTCACAATGAGGACATTTTATCACATGTCCGCACTCTCTGCAATTAATAAATCCAACATATCCGCGCCTGTTTAAAAATAGCATAACCTGCTCCTTATTATTCAGACGCTCCTCAATCATTTTTTTTAGTCTTCTGCTAAAGATGGATTTATTACCACTCCTTAATTCTTCCCTTAGGTCAACTGTCTCAACCTCTGGGAGGGTGCTTTCACCCGCCCTGTTATTCATGACAAAAAGCTTATATTCTCCGCTTCGCGCCTTGTAATACGCGTCCACCGATGGTGTGGCAGAGCCAAGTATAACAGAAGCATTACACATGGCAGCAAGCTCGACTGCCGTCTCCCTTGCATGATACCTAGGCACACTGTCACTCTTATATGCACCTTCATGCTCCTCATCTATAACAATAAGTCCAAGCCTGTCAAATGGTGTAAAAAGAGCTGAGCGCGGACCAATCATAATCTTTATCTCTCCCCGTTTTGCGCGGAGGTACTGGTCATAACGCTCACCCTTTGACATTCTTGAATTGAGAATAGAAACCACATTACCAAATCTTTTGTAGAAGCGCATTACCGTCTGGTAGGTGAGCGCAATCTCCGGTATGAGCATAATAACCTGCTTATCCATGGACAGCACATGCTCAATCACCTCAAGATATACCTCCGTCTTACCGCTGCCTGTGACTCCCTTTATAAGATACGTGCCATGTATGCCCTTATCGTAGTCCTCTATTATCGAATCAGCCACATAGCTCTGTTCCGGGTTAAGCACACATTTGGCAGCCGGTGCATACTCCTTATGGATTGGATTGCGGTAAACCATATTGTCACTTCTTATTATTACTCCCTGCTTTACAAGTGCTGTGATTGTCGGGCCGGCAATATTAAGCTTCGACCTTATGATTTCTTCGTCTAAGTCCCCATCCTCAGCCAGTGCCGTCACAAGCCTTTTCTTTGCGGTGTAATGCTTTTTCTCACACTCTGCAATCAGGCTTTCAAGCTTATCCTTATCCTGCACATACTCAGGTGATAATGCGATAATGCTCTCTTTCTTCTCCTTGACCGTCTCCTTAACCGGAAGCACGGTCTTGAGAGCCTGATTGATTGTAGCTCCGTAATTGTGCTTCATCCAGTAGGCAAGCTTTATCATGCGTCCGTCAATCGTAACCGCATTCGTTACCATTGATTCAACCTTTTTCATCCTGTCCGTGTCAAATTCAGCCTCATCGGTTATATTTACAACATAACCGGTTATCCTCCTGTTTCCAAACGGCACGTTCACCTGTGAACCAATCTCCACACTCCCTAAAAGCTCATCCGGCAGAATATACTGAAATGTCTTATCAAGTTTATCAATAGATATATCAACTATGATATCTGCGAACCACATTTTAATTCCTCAAGCACTTCCTTTATAAGGACTCTCTCATCCATAGGATATTTTACACCCTTAATCTCCTGATAATCCTCATGTCCCTTTCCGGCAAGCACGATTATATCTCCTTCTCTGCCATTCTCTATGGCGTAGCGGATTGCCTCCTTGCGGTCCGGAATTTCTATAAACTCTCCACCCGTCTTTTCTATGCTGCTTCTTATGTCGGCTATAATATCAAGCGGCTCCTCATACCGCGGATTATCTGAGGTTATTATTGTAAAATCGGCAAGCTTGCCGGAAACCTCACCCATCTCATATCTGCGGAGCTTGGAACGGTTTCCGCCGCAGCCGAAAACACTGACGAGCCTCTTAGGATTATATTCCCTTAATGTCTCTAAAATGCTCTTTAAGCTCATCGCATTATGCGCATAATCAATCATCAGGATAAATTTATCCGAAACCTTCACCGGTTCAACTCTTCCCTTTACCGCAACCGTTAAAAGTGCCTCCTTAATCTTCTCATCATCGACATCAAGATGTCTTGTCACAGCAACGGCACAGAGAGAATTATAGACGCTGAACTTACCCGGCAGTGAAAGCCTGATGTGAAGCTTCTCCCCGGCTATATCGTACTCCGTGCTTATATGTCCCGGCTCATGGACATACTGTATGTTCACGGCTCTAAGCCCAGCACCCTCATTAAGTCCATAAGTCTCTACCGCACATGTATGACCTTCTAACACCTGTGCGGTATGTTCATCATCGAAATTGACGATACCTGTCCTGCACTGCTTAAACAGAAGTCCCTTGCAGTGCATATAGTCCTCAAAACTTGCATGCTCGTTAGGTCCGATATGATCCGGCTCAAGATTGGTGAATACTCCGATATCAAACGTAATTCCCGCGCATCTTTTCATCATGAGAGCCTGCGAGGACACCTCCATGACAACACACTTGCAGCCGTTATCGACCATCTCCCTGAAGTATCTCTGGACATCGTAGGATTCCGGCGTGGTATTGGCGGATTCAATATGTCTTGCTCCCGTTATTATCTCAATTGTTCCTATAAGTCCGGTCTTATACCCACATCTTTCGAGTATCCCGCGAACCATGAATGCCGTGGTAGTCTTTCCCTTAGTGCCTGTAATTCCTATAGTGAAAAGCTCCTTTGCCGGGTGGCCGAAATATGCCGCCGACACCATCGCAAGTGTATTTCTGCAATCCTCCGCTGCGACAAAGGCAGTATCCTTCCTGTTTTCGGTAATCTCCACCTTTTCCTCAGTTATAATCGCAGCCGCACCCTGCCTGATTGCCTCATCTATGAAGGTATGGCCATCAAATACCGTTCCTCTCACACATACAAAAAGGCATCCCTTTACAATCTTTCTTGAATCACAGACCAGCTCTGTAATCTCAACATTCTCATTTCCATTGTACAGCGTATAATCAAGCTCTGAAATCAATTCCTTTAATATCATGTAAAACCTCCCTGAATGTCGCAAATCGTGTCCGGTCAAATTATATTCCTACCACATATCTATTATTTATCAACCAAGCAGTCCATCAACCACTTCGTTGAGCTTCATTCCTCTTGAACCTTTAAACAGCACCGCTGTCCCCGGTTTTATCTCCGCCTTAAGATATTCCGTGATATCTCTCAGCGTATCAAAATGCTTTATCTTTCCTATATACTGTTCAGCACCATATCCTATGTACCTGGCAAGCTCTCCGTAGAGCAGAAGCTCATCGACCTTGCTCTGACCGGCATATTCACCGACCTGTCTGTGATACTCCTTGGTATTCTCACCCAGCTCCAGCATATCTGCGAGGACAGCAATCCTATAGTCCGCCGGCATCTGACACAGTACACTCAAGCCTGCCTTCATTGAATCGGGGCTGGCATTGTAAGAATCATCTATATAGGCAGCTCCGTCTTTTTTTGTTATATGCTGTCTCATGGCAACACCTGTATAGCCCTCAAGAGCTTTGACAGCCGCTCTTAAATCCACTCCGAAAAATTCTGCCACGGCAAGCGCCACAAGTGCATTGTTCACATTATGTGCTCCAAGCACATTTAACCTGACCGGTATTCTGACATCGCCATGAAGCATGTCAAAACCCACTCCGTTTTCATCGGAATACTCATTCTCCGCCCTGTAATCGCAGTCAGCCGAATGACCGAATGTGCATATCCTAAGCTTCCTGTTATCCTCTTTTCCAAACACCCCGGCATAGCTATTCCTGCAAAGGTCTGCACGCTCTTTCAGCAATACGTCATCCCCATTGAGAAAAATGCAGCCGCCCTCAGTGATGGCGTCCGTTATATGCCACTTCTCGCGAAGTATATTCTCCTGTGAGCCAAGCTGTTCAATATGGCTTACACCGATATTTGTCATAACAGCGGCATTGAGGGAAAGCAGAGTGGAAAGACGCTTCATCTCGCCCTTCTCGCTCATTCCCATCTCAATAACCGCAGCCTCGTCATCAGGAGCTATATTCATAATAGTAACAGGAACTCCTATCTGGCTGTTGGCATTCCCGGCGGTCTTAAATACCTTAAGCCCGCCGGACAGGGCACAGGCTATCATCTCCTTGGTGGTTGTCTTTCCTACACTTCCGGTTACTCCCACCTTATTAAGCGAAAGCCTGCTCTCATACTCTTTCGCGGTAAGCTGCATAGCCCTCACGGAATCCTCCGCAAGCACTATCGGCTTAGGCTGTATTCCTAAGCTTCTCCACTTGTCAATCAGGCCTGCAACAGCCTCCTCATTCTGTGTCAAAGACGCTGATGCACCGCAGTCAAAAGCGCTCTCTATGTACTTATGCCCATCGACGCGCTCACCTACAATAGGTGCGAACATAAGTCCCGGTTCAGCCTTGCCTGAATTGGTCGCAAAATTATCTATCTGTACATTCTCATCACCACAGAGCAGGCTTCCGCCCACAGCCCTGACTATATCTTTGACACAAAAATCTTTCATCTTAATAAAATTCCTCACTTAACTATTTTTAGAACAATCCTACAATCTTATCATCTACGACATCAATGTTCTCTGCTGCCGGAACCTTAGGAAGACCCGGCATTGTCATGACCGTTCCTGTGATTGCAACAACGAAGCCTGCGCCTGCGCTCACATATACCTCACGGATGTTTACATTGAAGCCCTCCGGACGTCCGAGTGCATTAGGGTCATCGGAAAGTGAATACTGGTTCTTTGCCATACATACAGGAAGGTTTCCATACCCCATCTTCTCTATCTTCTTTAACATTCTTGAAGCCTCAGCAGAATAGGTCACTGAGCCTGCACCATATATCTTCGTCGCTATCGCCTCAATCTTATCCTTAAGCGGAGCGTCAAGCTCGTATGTGAACTTAAGCTCACTCTTCTTATTTTCAATAGTCCTTATAACCTTAGCCGCAAGCTCCTCGCCGCCCTTTCCGCCTTCTGCCCATACTCTGGCAAGAGCAAATTCGCAGCCCATATCCTCACAGTGCTTCTTGATAAACTCATACTCCTCCTCAGTATCGGTAAGGAAGGAGTTGAGAGTTACAACAACCGGCACACCAAAGGCATGAAGATTTTCAATGTGCTTATCAAGATTGACAATACCCTTCTTTACAGCCTCAAGGTTCGGTGCGGCAAGCTCATCCTTCTTCACCCCGCCATTGTACTTAAGTGCCTTTACGGTTGCAAGAATGACCACTGCGTCAGGCGCAATTCCTGCCTTACGGCACTTGATATCCATGAACTTCTCAGCTCCAAGGTCGGCACCGAAGCCTGCCTCTGTCACAACATAATCTGCCATCTTAAGAGCCGCCTTCGTTGCCCTTACACTGTTACAGCCATGCGCTATATTAGCGAACGGTCCACCATGTACAAGGGCAGGTGTTCCTTCAAGTGTCTGAATCATATTAGGCTTGATCGCATCCTTTAAAAGTGCAGCCATCGCGCCTACAGCCTTGAGGTCTGCCGCTGTGACAGGCTCACCGGCATAATTATATGCTACAATTATCCTTCCAAGTCGGTCTTTTAAATCATCCATATCATTTGCAAGACAGAGAATAGCCATTATCTCCGTCGCAACAGTGATGACAAAGTGATCCTCCCTTACAAAACCATCCGCCTTGGCTCCAAGACCTACAACAACATTTCTTAAAACTCTGTCATTCATGTCAAGACATCTCTTCCACACAATCTGTCTTGTGTCAATCTGAAGAGCATTTCCCTGCTGGATATGATTATCGAGCATAGCTGCAAGAAGATTATTTGCTGAAGTGATTGCATGAAAATCACCTGTAAAGTGGAGATTAAGCTCCTCCATCGGTACAACCTGCGCATAGCCGCCGCCTGCCGCACCACCCTTCACACCAAAACAAGGTCCAAGTGACGGCTCTCTGAGTGCTACCATCGTCTTCTTTCCGGCCCTGTTAAGCGCATCAGCAAGTCCGATGCTGATTGTTGTCTTTCCCTCACCTGCCGGTGTCGGATTGATTGCTGTCACAAGAATAAGCTTACCATTCTCATTGCTCTCAATGCTTTTAAGATATTCATCCGAAAGCTTGGTCTTGTACTTACCATAAAGCTCAAGGTCTTCCTCACCTATTCCAAACCTTGCCGCAATCTCCTTGATTGGACGCATATCAGCGCTCTGTGCGATTTCAATATCACTTTTCATGTATATTCTCCTTCTCACTATGTAATGTGTTTTCATTTATTTTCAGAGCTTCTGCAGAAGCTCCTCAAATTCATCCATGGTCATAAGAACCTTTCTCGGCTTAGTTCCCTCCTCAGGTCCCATAACCCCTGCCTCCTCAAGCTGATCCATAATTCTGGCAGCTCTGTTAAAGCCTATGCGGTACACTCTCTGAAGTATGCTTACTGAACCCTTGCCCTTCTCAATCAGATATCTGCCCGCCTCAGCAAAATAATCATCGTAATCATTTCCGAACGCCTGGCTTTCTGCGAAAGCCGGATTATCAATCTTACGGGCAACATCATCATGATACCCTCCTGACTCACCACAGTTAGCCTTCAGAAACTCAACCACGGCGCTTACTTCATCATCCGAAACGAATGCTCCCTGTATTCTCGCCGGCTTAGGATATCCCGCCGGTGAAAAGAGCATATCGCCCTTTCCTAAAAGCTTCTCCGCTCCGACCATATCAAGAATGGTTCTTGAGTCCACACCCGAAGATACGGCAAATGCGATTCTTGAAGGAACATTCGCCTTTATGAGTCCTGTGATGACATCGACAGATGGTCTCTGGGTCGCAATTACAAGATGTATTCCGGCAGCTCTTGCAAGCTGTGCAAGACGCACAATGGCATCCTCGACCTCATTCTTGGCAATCATCATGAGGTCTGCAAGCTCATCAATTATAATTACGAGCTGTGGCAGCTTCGCCGGCTTATCCTCAGCCTCTATATCCTTTAGCTGCTCAACCTTCGCGTTATAACCTTTAAGGTCACGCACACCTGCCTGTGCGAACTTCTTATATCGGTCATCCATCTCCGCTACCGCCCAGTTGAGTGCGCCCGCTGCCTTCTTAGAATCCGTGACAACAGGAATCATAAGATGCGGTATTCCATTATACACGCTCAGCTCAACCACCTTCGGGTCAATCATTATAAGCTTGACCTCGGATGGTTTGGCTCTGTAGAGAATACTCATAATTATCGTGTTGATACATACGGATTTACCTGAACCTGTCGCACCGGCTATAAGCACATGTGGCATCTTGGCAATATCAGCAACAACGACCTGTCCCGCTATATCCTTACCAACACCGAAGGCTATCGGTGACTTACTCTCCTCAAACGGCTTGCTCTCAATAAGCTCCCTCAGGGTAACTCCCGAGGTCTCCTTGTTAGGAACCTCTATTCCGACTGCCGCCTTTCCCGGTATAGGAGCTTCAATTCTTATATCCGCCGCCGCAAGATTGAGCTTAATATCATCGGCAAGTGACACGATACGGCTTACCTTCACACCCTGTTCAGGCTGTATCTCATACCGCGTTACAGCCGGTCCGCAGCTCACATCGGACACCGTGACCCTCACTCCGAAATTCGACAAGGTCTGCTGAAGCTTAACCGCTGTATCGCGAAGCTCCTTCTGTGATGTCGAGCTTGTCGATTTACCTCTGTGAAGAAGCTCCACAGGTGGAAACTCATAAGGCTTTTCGACAATTTCCTCACTAAGCTGCTCAGAATGTCTTACCTCCTCATCTATCTCAGCGTCGACCTGCTCCATTGTCTTTTCAGGCTGTGCGCCTCTTGCGGAAGCACTTGATGAAGTTCCCATTTTGTCAGCTCCACCTGTTCCCGCGCTGTCATGCTTCGTTCCTGTTCCCGGCGTCTGCTTCTGCAGGCCTTCAAGCACCGTTCTTCCCACGGCATCCGTTTTCTCCTGTCTCTGCCACTGCTCTAAGCCGTCGTCCTCAGGCAGCTCCTGAAGGTGCTCACCATAAGCATAGTCTGAATCAGCACTTTCATTCCTGTATGAAGTCTGCTCCTGTGAGTAATCGGCATAATCATCAACAAGGTCATCGTCAACGGACTCTTTTCTATAGGCTTCATCAGCATAATCGGCTTCCGTATAAGCTTCATCCGCATAAGCACTGCTGTCATCGCCATGAATATCATGGTACTCTTCCTGCTTATCATATCCTCTTGCAAAAAGACTGTCATCCGCTGCCCGGGCAGATTTATCCTTATCTGATACCACAGGTCCTATATCATTGCTCTTAGCTGCCACAGATTTATCCCTTTTACTATGGGAGGACTTAGGAAGATTAAATATGCCGCCTGTACTCTCATCCGAATTTTCATCGGAATCTATCTCTATAATATTCTCGGAATATCTGTCATTCTGAAATACTTCTGCGACATCCGGGCCTGATAGCCTTCCGGCTGCTGAGGTTCTCATATTCTCAGCCTCCGGCTGCTTCGGTCCTAATATATCATTTCTCCTGTTCGTGCCCGGAATCTCAATTGACAGATCGACCCCGCTCACCTTCTGGTCAAAACGTCGACGCTGTCTTTGCTGTTCCTCCTTAAGCTCCCGCTGTTCCTGCCTTATAGCTCTCTTTTTCTCCGATTCCTCCTTATATTCGTTGATATCGTCTTTTGCGGTGTTGATAACCTTCCTGCTTCCGTTTGTAAGGCTTCTTATTATCGAGCGCTCTGAGATAATAAGCACGGCTATTATGATAAAAACAATAATTATTATATATGTCCCGACCTTGCCGACAGCAGGTGTCAGGAATGAACAGACGGCACCGCCTACGATACCTCCGCCTTTCTTTAATGGAACCTCAAAATTATAGTAGTCCGACAGCTTTTCTAGCTTTATGTAACCGCCGCCCACCATTTCGATGAATGCACATACGAACATCGCACCAATAAACGCCGTTATGAACTTGACCCTTGCAACTCCGCTGTTCTTTCCCTTTCTAAGCATTATCACCGTACCCACAACAAGCACCACGGGAAATATGTATGCAAATATTCCGAAGGTTCCGAACTGGATTGCCGCAAAAAATGTTCCCGCCTTACCTGCTAAGCCAAAGTTACTTATAAACAGGATAAGTGCAACTGCCAGTGCAATAAATAAAGCTGCTTCCGTGAATGAAGCGCTGTTCACCTTTTTCTTTTTTCTCTTTTTGGATGATGAACGCGATGCACTTGTCCTCGTTCCTTTCGATGCTGCCGGCTTTGAAGCCGCTGTCCTCTGCTGTGAGGCTGTTCTCCGAGACTGTGTTGTCCTCTTTTTTTCAGATGATGTATTCCCGGTTGAAGCCATTGTTGTTACCCCATTTCTCTAATTTAATATAAATGTCATATTCTGATTGCATAATATTTTATTATATGACTTTTCATCACTCAATATATTATCATGCGATCAGCTGTTATGTCCCGATAAGCCTGCCTGCTATGGCTGCATGACTATCATTGAAGCAAGCATAAAGCCACCGAGCGCAAGGCAGTACACAGAAAGTATGCGGAAACGGCGTCTTTTAAGTATCTGATTAAGAATAACAAGCCCTATATAACCTGTTATTATGGCAAAAACCGATGCCGATATGTACCATCCTGTATTTCCAACGTCATTTACTCCAAATCTTGCGATGTCAATTATATCCAGTATCACAGCACCTATAAGTGAAGGCACGGCGCACAGAAATGAGAATCTCCATGTAAGCTTCCTGTCAAATCCCAACAACAGGCATGTGGTAATTACCATACCGCATCTTGATAATCCCGGAAGTACCGAAAGTCCCTGAACACCTCCTATCACTACAGCCTCAAAGAAGCCTGCATCCGATATCCTGACCTCGCCCTTCTTCACTCCGTCCGTGACAAAAAGCATAACGCCTGTCAATATCATAAATATTCCGGGAAAAAAGACCGTCTTAGCCGCATAGACCGCAAAGCTTCTGCAGCCCATCCCGACTATACCTGTCGAAACAGTCGCCGCAAGTATCATAAGAGCAAGCTTGACATATATTCCGCTCTCAAGCCTTATTATTCTTGCAACATCCTTCCTGAAAGCAAATAATATCACAATTATTGTTGCGAGCTTCAGACACAGGTCAAAAATTATGCTGTCTCCCTCTCCAAATCCAAATACATTCTTTAACATCAACAAATGTCCTGAGCTGCTCACGGGAATAAATCCCGTGAGTCCATCAATCATTCCACTGACTATAATCTTTAGCGCCTCCAACACAAGCCCTCCACATATTTACACAATTAATATAATTATAGCATTTTTTTACAATGAGGTCAAATTAAACTGAAAGCTCCTTAATCCTGCCCAGTGCCATGTCAAGTCCTCCGACTTCGTCTATAAGTCCCGCCTCAACAGCCTGTCTTCCCACAAGCATTGTCCCCAAATCCTTTGACAACATGCTGGTGTTCATCATCATCTTTTCAAGGCTTCCCTTTTCTGCTCTGCTGTGTTCCTCAATGAAGCTCACAATTCTATCCTGTATCATTTTAAAATAGTCATAGGTCTGCGGTGCCCCTATAACCGTGCCGCTCATCCTCACAGGATGAATGAGCATTGTCCCGGTAGGTACGATGAACGAATAGTCTGCGGCAACGGCTAACGGCACACCTATTGAATGGCTGTCCCCTATTACAAGCGATACTGTCGGCTTGCTTAGTGACGCAATCATCTCAGCAAGCGCAAGCCCCGCTGATACATCCCCGCCTATTGTATTTATTATTATAAGCGCGCCTTTAATCTTTTTGCTGTCCTCTATCCGTGCAAATATCGGGATAAGATGCTCATATTTTGTTGTCTTGCAATTGTTAGAGAGCACCTCATGTCCCTCTATCTCGCCTATAATTGTAATCAGTTTTATACTTTCATCGTCCTTCTCCGACAGGGATAGCTGTCCGAAGGACTCTATCTCATCGCGATCCTTTTCTGATTTATCTTTTTCCGCCATGGAAACCTCCTTTAAATTATATCTGGCTGACACCCAAATCCAGCCTCATCTAATATCTCCAAATAATACAGGAATATACAGCAAGATACCTGAGCCCTTCATTTTGAAGCCTTCTCCATATATTTCTTCAAGAGCTGCAATGCCCCTGGTATCACACCGCCGAGAAGGAATAAATCCATCCTGAAGTTCAGCATGGTCAATGAGAAATACCATCTGCGAACGGCATTTTTCAAGCCCTGTTCTAAAAAATTTTTCTGATTATAACATTACCGCGCTCAGCGATAGTATAATTATATTCCCTTCTTTCTATTCTTATGAGGAAAATACATTATTCCGCCTCACCCTCAACTATACGTCTCAAATTCGGAAATCCCGCCCTGCTCTCTGTTTTGCTCAGGAGATACAGCTTGTCAAGCGTCTCCACGAAAGCGCTGCACTCCTCCTCCGGAAGCTTGTCAAGCAGCCACTCATAATACAGCCCTTCAAGATATGCCTTTGAGTTCTTAAGCTTCTCTGCTTTCCCGGTTGCATACAAATTGGCACTTCTCTTGTCATACGGATTTTCCTTACGCACCAGGTAGCCCTTGCTCTCAAGACTTGCCGTTCTCCTCGCTGCAGCTCCCTTGTCGAGCTTTAGCTGCTCCCGGATTGCCGTCTGCGTTATGCCGGGATTATGCCTTACCAGATGTATGAAATCGAACTCAGCCGTACCTATTCCGTCCTCCTTCATCGTCTGAACGGTAAACTTGCTGACCTCCCTTGCAATCTTCGTCATTTTTCTTTCTGATTTATCCATATTAACCTCCGCTCTCTACATCGGTGCTGGGACAGTGGTGTCAGACCCCGTGTCCCAACTCGTGGGACATGGGGTCTGACACCACTGTCCCAGCACCGCCGCCAAACAAAAAAGATGTAGTATCATCTTTTTTCGATGATACTACATCTTTTTTTCATTGTCAAACCATGTTCTAAGCGGGAGACTGGCTGTTACTCCAATGTCCCTTGAGCTTAGAAACCGGCACATCCTTGACATTTCCTACCAGACACACACTGCACTTATCCTTTCTAAGATATGTCCTTATGCACCTGTTGAACTGCTCCAATGTGACCGCGTTGTAGTGCTCCACAGCCTCGTCAAGCGATATCACGCTTCCCGTGGACAGGAAGGTCTTGGCATTGTTCAGTACCGTATTGCTCGCCGCCTCGCTCCCCAGCACGAGTTCTATCTTTGTCTGCTTTTTAAGCCTGAAAAGCTCGTCCCCATCGATGCCCTTCTCATTGAGCTCATCTATTATGTCAAATATGAGCTCATACACCCTCTCTGTCTGCGCCGCACTCATGGACGCATATATATGAAAAAGGCCCGCAAGGTCACACATGCTGTTATAGGAATATATGCTGTAGGTGAGACCGTTCTCCTCCCGTACCTTCTGGAAAAGTCTTGAATTCAGATTGCCGCCAAGCATGGAATTGATCATGTACATGGCATATCTGTCTTCGTCGGAGCTTCGCACATTGTCAAAGGCTATGTTCAGATGAACCTGCTCCATGTCCTTATATTTTGAAATAAAGCATCTGTTAAATTCCGGTCTGCCCGGAATAAGCTTCCTGCCCGAACCCGGCAAAGCGGCAAACAAAGGTTCAAGCACAGACATTATCTGCGCTTCATCGCATTTTCCAGCAACGGATATGAGAATATTGTCGGCTGTGTAGTTAGCCTCCTTAAAATCCACAAGCTGCTGCCTTGTGAGCTTCTTTACATTGCTCTTGCTGCCGGATATTATAAACCCAAGCGGATTATCCTTCCAGACCCGCTTCTGCAAAAGCTCGTGGCACATATCCTCCGCCGAGTCATCGTAGGAGTCTATCTCGTCGATTATAACCCCCTTCTCCTTGGAAAATTCCTTCGGGTCAAACACCGAGTTAAAGAGCATATCCGACATAATGGACAGTGCCCTCTCAAAATCCTCCGGGAGCACTTTTCCGTAAAATACGGTATTTTCCTTCGATGTGTATGCATTTATGCCACCGCCCAGCTCCGTCATTATATCTGCGAGCTGACCGGCGCTGTATTTATCCGTCCCTTTAAAAAGCATGTGCTCTATCGCATGTGCAGCTCCGTTATTTAAGGCTGTCTCATTCTGTGAACCGCTGCCGACATACACGCCAAAGGTTATGCTTCTCGCTCCCGGCAGATTTTCTATGATAACAGGAATATTATTCGTCAGTCTGTGTATTGCCGTCATTACTCTTGTCTTCCTCACCTTCAAGCTTTGTAATTCTTACCTTACGGATTACCCTGTTCTTCGCCTCTAAGACCTTGAAATGATAGCCCCCATAATCTACCTCACCGCTCTCATCATCCGCAGGAAGCCTATGCAGCTGTGCTATCATAAATCCATTAACTGTCTCATAATCCTCTGTATCGAATGTGATATCCAACAGATCCTCAAGGTCATCCAACAGCGTCAATCCGTCAACCTCGTATGAATCCTCAGAGGTTCTCTCAATCTGCTTCTCCTCCTCATCATACTCGTCCATGATATTTCCGACTATCTCCTCAATAATATCCTCCATGGTAATGATACCTGAGGTCTGTCCATATTCATCTACAACTATCGCAAACTGAATCTTATTCGCCTGCATCTCCTTAAAAAGAGCGTCCACATTGCGTGTCTCAGGAACAAAATACGCGTCACGCATAAGCTTGTTGATGTCCTTTATCGCAGGTTCATTGCTCTTGTCATTCTCATAGGCAACAATCGCATCCCTCAGATGTATCATGCCGACAATATGGTCAATGTCCTCATCATACACAGGGTATCTTGAAAAATTATTGCTGAGCATTATCTTAAACGCCTCCTCAAGTGAGACGTTCTGATCTATACCGACAATGTTAGAACGGTGCACCATGACATCATGCGCTTCCTTATCCCCGAATTCAAAGATATTGTTAATCATCTTTGCTTCGCCTTCCTCAAGTACACCCTTCTCCTGTCCCTCATTAACCATCGTGATTATCTCTTCCTCAGTGACATTCTCAAGATTCTCATGCGGATTGATACCGATAAGTCTCAGCACAAGATTAGAAAGCTTCGTCACCACAAAAGCTACCGGTGTGATAATATAGATAAACAATCCTGCCGGCTTGACCAGCCTATAGAGTGTTTTCTCAGGAAATTTCATCCCGACACGCTTAGGAACAAGTACCCCGACAACAAGCAGGAGAATAATGACAACAACCGCAACTGCAAATATTATCCACATGGACTGAACCTTTGCCGCCTTCTCTATAGCCCTTGAAATGGCTCTTAATATATATCCTCCGACAGCGACATTGCTTATAAAAACTGTTATATCAAGCGCATTTGACAGTACAGCAGGATTATCCGCAAGGCGTTCAAGCTTCTTTGCCTTCCTGTCATTCTCATCCTCACGCTTTTTTTCAATAAATGAATCATTTACATTCTGAAGTGCCGACGAAAACGCATATAGCACAGCATCAATTATAATAAAGGCGAGTAAAAGCAGCCCGCCCAAATAGGGGTGTATATCTCCCATAAACTAACCATCTTTCCTTTCTCTTAATAAACCGGCTATTTCCTCCATAGCCATACAATATCCCTCAAGTCCTTTTCCTGCAATCTGTTTCGTACACTCCGGTAGTGTCACCGATACATGGCGGAAATCCTCTCTTGAATGTATATCCGATATATGTACCTCATACTTCGGGAAATCAAGCGGAGCAAGCGCATCGCGGATTGCATAGCTGTAATGAGTGTAAGCTCCCGGATTTATGACAAGTCCATCCAGCTCCCCTCTCTCATGTTCAAAGTACGCAGCCTGAAGCCTGTCTATTATAGCGCCTTCATGGTTGCTCTGCCAGGTTTCTATTTCAATCCCAAGCTCAGCCGCCTTATCGTTCAATAGTTTTATAAGATAGTCATAGTCCTGTGTTCCATATATCTTCCTGTCCCTTATCCCAAGAAAATTTAAGTTTGGTCCGTTAATTACAAGTATTTTCATAGTGTGCTATCCTTTCAAACATTTTTTCAAATGAACCATCATCTGTGTCTATTATTATATCGGCTCGTTTCTCATATATATCGGCTCGTCTTTGCATAAGCTCAGTAATTTTCTGCTCAACATTGCCTCCTGCAAGAAGCGGTCTTGTCTTATCATGCGAAAGTCGTTTTACAAGTGTATCCACACGCGCCCTGAGGTACACAACCATCCCAAGCTCCCTTAAAAGCCTTCCGTTTTCTTCTCTAAGCGGCAGTCCGCCGCCGACAGATATCACTGTATCACTGAGTTTCTCCGATATCAACTCCCTTAAGCAGTCCGTCTCAAGATTCCTGAAATATTCCTCACCATGCTCCGCAAATATGTCATTTATCGAGCATTTTTGATGTTCGACAATAAAATCATCCGTATCGATGAACTTTCTTCTCCTGTTCTGTTCTATCCATTTTCCAAAGGTTGTCTTGCCGCAGCCCATAAAACCAATGAGAATTATATTCTTATTGTCTTTGTGTTTTTCTTCCATCAGCTTTTACTCCTGCCCCATCTCTTTTTTCATAAGTGTATAAAGTTCCCTGCAAAGCTCATCCGGAACCTTGACATCATTCCACAGCTCAAATGCCTCAACGCCCTGATACAACAGCATCTCAAGTCCATTGTAGGCTCTCGCCCCATGCTCCCTTGAAAGCTTCATAAAGCGTGTCTCAGATGGATTGAAAATTATATCAACCGCCGCCTCTATCATGTCATAGAACCTGCCATCCTCAACAGGTGTTCCATCCACATCCGGGTACAGTCCCTTGCTAGTTGTCTGGATGACAATGTATTTCTTACTGCCGCCCCCATATCCTTCAAGCTCCTTGTAGCCATCAAGAGGCATTGCATACACGCGCTTTCCACCCACATAGGTATTCACGTCATCTGCAAGACTTACTGCCTTGTCGACACTCCTGTTTAAAAGATATACCCGGGATGCACCTGTGACGGCGCACATAAATGTAACTGCTCTTGAAGCTCCTCCTGCCCCGAGAATTATTACGTCACGTCCGGCTATATCAATGCCATCACATACAAGCTGTCTCTTTATGCCGTAATAGTCAGTATTATATCCCTTATATCCGCCATCAATGCGCACAAGCGTGTTGACCGCACCTATATTCTTCGCAAGCTCATCAATCTCAATTACAGCCTCCATGACCTCCTGCTTATGCGGTACAGTGACATTCATTCCCTTTATATTGAGTGCGTATGCTCCCTTTACCGCGGTGGCAACCTCACCCTTCTCGACCTTAAAGGTCATATATGCAAGATTGAATCCAAGTCTTTCTGCCAATGTGTTATGAATAAACGGAGAAATCGAATGGCCTACCGGATTTCCTATAAGACCACATACTGCCGTCTTAGCATCAATTTTTCCCATGCTTTTTCTTATACCTCCTGTAAAAAATAAGCACAACCCACTCTAATCTTCTTTTTAAAATAATCTGTATCTCTTCCTTCGGGTGAATCGGCTTTACAAGTATGCTGTGTATACCGGCTCTGTTAGCCCCCCATATATCCGTGAACAGCTGATCCCCGATAAAAAGAGTGTTATCCTTGGCTGCGCCACACAGCTCCACTCCCTTTAAATAGCCGTCCGGGGATGGTTTTCCTGCTTTATACAGATACCTTGAATCCACCTGTGCCGCGAACGAAGCCACCCGCGGCTCCTTATTATTTGAGATAAGACATGTCTCAAATCCAAGCTCATGCAGTCTCTTAAAAAAATCAATCACCTTCGGTGTTGCAGGTGCACCATGTTCTACCAATGTATTATCTATGTCAAACAGAACAGCCCTGTAACCATTCAAATAAAAATCCTCGAAATCTATCTCATATATGTTATCTGCAGCTTCTGAGGGATATAACCTTTTAAACATGATGCCTCCTATTTTAGCATTTTTTTAAGCTCGTCCATAAAAGTATTCACATCTTTAAACTCTCTGTACACAGAAGCAAAACGCACATAAGCAACCGCATCGACATCCTTTAGCTTGTCCATCACAAGCTCACCGATTGTGCTTGTCGGAACCTCCCGAAGCTCCAGATTAAATATCGCATTCTCCACTTCATCTACAATTCTTGTTATCTCCTCAACAGAGACAGGACGCTTATGGCAGGACTGTAAGATACCGTTCTGAAGCTTTTCCCTCGAATAAGGTTCCCTGTTGTCATCCTTCTTGATAACAGCCAGCGGCATAGTCTCGACCTTCTCATAGGTTGTAAATCTCCTGTCACACACATCACACTGCCTTCTTCTCCTTATGGAAAATGCGTCATCGGCAGGTCTTGAATCTATAACTCTTGTATTCTCCGCATTGCAGAACGGACACTTCATAATCTCGCCTCCTATAATTTTACTACTATTTTCTCAGGACACACATTTACCAGAATCACATCCGGTCCAACATTCACAATACATTCAAACGGTATAACATACTCACAATCCGCACCAAAAAAGCAGAAAAGCTTCGGCGGACCCGGTACTATAATCGCCTTGATACAACCTGAACACAGGTCAAACTCCACATCCTGCACATAGCCTAATATCTTACAGTCTGCAGAATTGATTACCTGTTTTTCCCTCAGATTACATATTCTCATCCTTATATCCCCGCACAGTATGCTCTGCTCTATTATATGTGGCTTTTCTGCAAATGTACCTACATAGAATTATAATTACGATTCCTGTAAGTCCACCTGCCGTATCTATAAGCACATCCTTGAAGCTGCAGCACCTGTCCGGCACAAAATACTGGTGAAGCTCATCCGTCCCCGCATACCCAAATACAATGACTGCCGGGAGAAAATACCGCAATTTTACTATTTTCCCAATTCTCAAGTCTCTGTCGAGAGAGTCTAAAAGTATCCCAAAATTATTGACAACCGCCGTATACAGCAGAACTCCAAGCACAAGATATTCCGTAAAATGTGCCAGCTTTCTCACGAGATACGATATACTCTCGGAGAATCCCACCCGCTCAGCCTCAGACATATCAAGCCTGAATGCCTTATCCACAGCACTTGCCATCATATATGAGACTTTGCCGCTCTGCATTGATGAAATATCGCCATTGTTTGACGAGAACCAGAATATAACCGCCATCCACAAAATAACAGGTATAAAATACAATAATCTTAATCTCTTTTTCTTCATTATGCATGCCCCCTCTTAGAGCACTCAGCAATTAACTAATTCTGTTTATCAGTCTCCGGCTCTGCGTCAGTGTATATGTAATTATACAGCTTCTTCATATAGTAGCTGAAATCTATTGCAACAACATCATCACCATCTATTGTCATGTACTTGAAGTCCTCGTCCGGGATGTGCCATGATACAACCTCATACTTTGAAATTTCCGGCAGCAATGTAATAAGCTCCATACACTCCTCCGTTGTGAGGTTCGTTGTTATCTGAGGTATAATGCTGTCAAGAAGCTTCACAATTGTACCCACATCCATCGTCTTAATCTTATCAAAAATATTCTGTACAACTCTCCTCTGTCTGTCGGTTCTTGTGAAATCTCCATTTCCGACATATCTGAAACGTGCATAGGCAAGTGCCTGCTTACCATTAAGATGCTGGTATGAGCCATCGGCATGATCTACATAATCGGAATTCTCCCGCTCAGGCGGCTCTACAAGCAGATTGCTGGCATGGATATACTGGTTGAACCAATATAGCTCATCCTCATATACCTGAACATCAAGTCCCCCTAAAATATCTATCGCATCGATGAATGAGAGGAAATCCACTGCAACATATTTATCAACCGAAACACCGTAATTATACTGAAGCGTCTCAAAAAGCAGCTCAATTCCGCCATACGCATAAGCCGCATTCAGCTTATGAAACTCATTCTTTATCGGCAGCTTCACATAAGTATCTCTTAGAAATGATGTGGCAACAATTCTCTTTGTCTCCTTATTGATTGACACAAGAATCATTGTATCGGAACGTCCAACATCCTCATCAGGACGTATATCGGAACCTACCAATAAAATATTGATAACATCGGACACAAGCTCTTCATCACTGTCTGTCGTACTGTCTGCACGGCTCTCCACATCATTCTTGTAGGATTCAACCTCACTCTTATCCGTGTCAGGTCCTGCCGGCTTAGAAGTAGGATTGAGTACGTCCTCAATAAATGAAGGTGTCTCATCAAGTATTGTAAAATTCTCATTGGTAGGCACATAATTTCTCTTATTGATATAGTGGAGCAGAATCAGATAGCAGCTTATACCGAATACTGCCACAGCCGCTGCAATGCATCCCACAACTATACCTATGATTTTTCCTACAGATTTTTTCTTTTTCATTTTCTGGTATCCTTCCGCTTTTTAAAATTACATAAAGCTTTGTATGTCAAAAGAGTGATTACAGATGCTGTAATCACTCTCTTTCAGCCTGTTATTCTGTTGCAAATATTATATCCTGAAGTTTCTGGTTGGTTGCCTCATAATCAGGAAGCAGGTTTCCGTTTACCGACTCATACATATTGTCAAACGGAACTCTGTACTGCTCAAGGTCATATCCTAAATATGTCACAGCATCCGCAACCATTCCAAGTATCTCACTTTCTGACATATTGGTATATACCTTAGGCAGGATAGAATTTGCAAGGTCATTCAACTGTGTAACGCTCATCTTCTTAGCCTTAACAATAATCTGCTCAATCACCGCTCTCTGTCTGCTGGTTCTGTTAAAGTCTGAACCTGCGGTCTGTCTTTCTCTTGAATATCCTACAGCCTGAACACCATTAAGGATAAGATCTCCACCACCGGTGAGTACATTGGCTGTCTCCCAATCCGATACTCCTCTGTCGAAATCCATATCACGGATATAGTTGTTAGCTGCCTCAGCCTCAGCATCGGTAAGAGTCATCGGAATACCACCGAGAATATCTATTATGTCAATAAGACTATAGAAATCTACAAGTATGTAATCATCAACCTTTATCTTGAAGTTACCTTCAATAATGTCAAGCAGGAATTCCGGTCCTGCGACAGCATTCGCTCTGTTAATCTTATCATAGCCATCCTTGAGTCTGCTGTTCTTAGCCTTCAGTGCATCGCTATACTGGATATATGCCGCTGTATCTCTCATAATTGATGTGAGATAAACCTTATGTGTCTTAGAGTTAAACGATACGAGAATAATCGCATCCGAATTGCCCGGATTGTACAGGATGTTCTCAAAATGTCTGTTGTCAACACCTATAAGAACAATATTCTTAACATAATCCTTCTCAAGTCCTTCTCCATCACCGAAATTCTCGGCGCCGGAGCTGTTAATCTCATCTGACATTGTAGTATCAGATATTACATTTCCATCATCATCAGTCTGAACCTCATTAGTGTTGCTTGTTATATTGCTCCAGTCATCAGGGTCAACCTTATTGATTTTTCCTATGTAGCTCTTTAATACAAGGTACACGCACAATACTATAATAAGAATAAGTGCAAGTATTGAACATGTTGCAATTATTGCAATATTTTTGCTGTTGGATTTTTTCTTTTTTTTGTTGTTTGCTGCCATTTTCCCTTATTTCCTCTCTTTTTTATCTTGAACCATCCTTCTTAAATACAACCAGAACGGTTTTAAGCAGTATCTTAATATCCAATGCTATTGACCAGTTGTCAATATACTCTAAGTCAAGCTTGACAACCTCCTCAAAGTCCTCAATGTTGCTCCTTCCGCTCACCTGCCATAACCCTGTTATGCCCGGCTTTATACTGAGTCTTCTCTTATGATATCCGGCATACTGCATGAACTCATCGACCGTAGGCGGTCTTGTTCCAACCAGACTCATATCTCCTTTCAGGACATTAAAAAACTGTGGAAGCTCATCTATACTTGTAGCTCGTATGAACTTACCTACTTTGGTAATACGCGGGTCATCTGTCATTTTAAACATAAGACCCTTCATTTCATTCTGCTCCATAAGGGCTTTCTTGCGCTCCTCAGCATCCTTATACATTGAGCGGAACTTATACATGTAAAAATATCTTCCGTTCTTTCCCACCCTCTTCTGCTTAAAGAAAAGCGGACCCGGAGATTCAATCAGTATAGCTGGTGCAACAAATACTGTAATAACCGCTGTAATCAGAAGACCGACTATTGCTCCGGCTATATCTATAGCTCTCTTTACGAGCATCTTATTCTCTTCAAATGTCTTTGCGCAGAACGAAATCACAGGGAATGAACCGTACATGGTAACCTGCTTGTCAAACCCTTCAAATTTCTCAAGAATATTGATATTGAGATATACTGTAATTCCCATCCTCTCAAATTCCATTATAAAATTCCTGAGAGAGTTCCCGGTCACATACGATACATTAATATATACCTCATCAACAATATTGACCTTCGCATATTCAAGGGCATCCTCATACGCTGCAACTACAGGAACACCTGCAATCTCCTTACCCTTTAAGTCATTATCAATAATTGCAATGCCCCTAATTCGCCTTGTAAATTTCTCATCACTGTTTTTAAGCTGCTTTATAATTCCTTCTGCCCTGTCTGTAGTTGTAACCAGATATACATGCGTAACATTTCTCTTCTTATTATACCACCATCTAAGATACGCCTTGTATACGCAGTGAACGGCATACATCAGTACAACATTCATACCCAGCGCTCCGAACAGCCCTCGTCTTGCCATAGTAGCAGTTGCCCTGCTTCCAAAGAGGAGAAGCAGTATAACCATCGCAAAAAGAAGATTCATCTTGATAACATACAGAAGCTCTTCAAAATATCCTCTTTTTTGAAAATCCTGATTCTGGTTAAAAAATATAAACACAATCGAATAAGCCAGAAAGATTGGTCCTAATAAATCTAAGATAACCTCATAGCTCATATATATCTGTTTATCAAAAAAATGCAAATTAAGGAAATCAATACTGAAAAAGCACATAAGTAAGCTTATTAAATCAAGCAAAAGCAATACCATATTGATTCCACTATGCTTATTACGATTCATATATTCTACGACCTGTCTATCTTTTAATTATACACTATTGTTCTATTTTACAACATTTTTCTCAATACTTCAATGACAAATTTCTCAAAAATCGAAAAGTTCCCGCATAAATGCAGTATTAACATCATAAAACCATTTGCATTATTATACCTTTTCTGATAATAATACTTAGACTTAAGCACCGCTTTCCATATACGGATGTTCTTCATCGAACGTCTTATAGAAACCGAATGATTATGAAGATATGATACGCCTGTCAAAAGACCGGTTTTATATCCTGCCATTTGTAATTTTTTTGCGAGAATAAGCTCTTCATAGTAGAGGAATATGTTCTCATCAAGTCCATCTATCTGCTCAAACGCCTTCGATGTTATTGCGAAAAAAGATCCCTGCACCACTTCAACATCCATCAAAGGCACGGTATAATCCACCTTGTATGTTCTTTTTTCATACACAAGACGCCGTACCGTGAGGAAGCAATCGCCTAGATCATGTGCATACGAATACAACTTCCTGTAAGGTGCCGGATCCACATTGCCATCAGGACGCATCATGACTCCTGTCAGCACACCATATCCGGGATTTGCCTTGAAGCATTGTATAATGCCTTCAATAAGACTTTCATCAAAAAGCACATCCGGATTAGCTATGAAAATAACCTCTGCAGCATATTGGTCTATCAAATATCTCGCTCCAAAATTATTTCCATACGAATATCCTCCATTTTTCCCTGAGGATATAACTGAAACCTTTTTGTTATCCGAGTATTTTTCATTAAGAAGCTTTAATGAGCCATCCGTTGAGCAGTTATCAACCACTGCAATATGCCCTATCAGACTGTAGCCAATGATGCTGTCCACAAGCTTTTGTGTTGACCCTGCATCATTATAATTAAGTATAACTATTCCTGTATTCATAGCATTTCCTATTCTGTCAGATAGCCAAGTGTCTCACTGGCGCATTTTTCCCACGAAAACTTATCGCGCTGCTTTTTGTCATTATATGCAATAGTCTCTTTTTCTGCATCAGACAATCCGGCACATTTTTTTAGAAGTGCTGCCATGTCATCAGCATCCTTAGGTTCTTTTACATACATGACCGCATCCTGTCCAACCTCAGGCAGCGATGAAACATTGGCAGTAATTATCGGAAGACCATAATTCATCGCCTCAAGGAGAGGTATTCCGAAGCCCTCATATAATGACGGATACACAAACGCCTCCGCACCTTCGAACAGACATTGCTTTTCCTTCTGCGAAATAAATCCGGTCATTATAATGTTATCTTTATATTCACTGCTTTCAATAAGTCTCAGAACGCTCTCATACTTCCAGCCCAAGCCGCCTGCAAGCACCATATAATACCGCTCTTCTGCCCCATTTTGAGCCTCCATAAATATGTCAAATGCCTTAATTATCGTCTCAACATTTTTTCTCGGCTCAATCGTGCTTACATACAGGAAGTATCTGCCTACAATTTTAAACTTATCCTTGACTTCTTCTATCTCCTTGTCATCTGCCTGCTCCGGTCTGTCCGTCCCTGCCAGATAGGTACATGCTATTCTTGCAGATTCTATGCCGAAAATGTCAATGATGTCATACTTGGTAGCTTCTGAAATTGCAAGTATTCTGTCGGCTTTTTTACAAGAGCCCTTGACAAAAAATTTCTGTATAATTGTATTGTAGCGGCTTCCTATATTCTTGATGCGGAACTGTGCAAGGTCGCATATTGTAAGAACATATCGCACATTTTCATGTTTTCCCCACGGAAGTACATGCTGTGTTCCCCAGAACACATCTATCCCATACTGTTTTATCAGTGCTCTCCCCCGATATGACAGCCACAATGTTCCTACAGGAAAATTTTCCACCACCGTGTGCCAGTTATCCTTTAATTCAAAATCAACAATTATCTCCTTGTTTGAAAAAAGATAATACTCATTTCCCGGATCGTTATCATTCAGATATTTGACAATATTATACACATAGGTACCAATGCCGGCTCTCTGCTTTTTTAAAGGTCTTGCATCTATTCCTATTTTCATTTTCTGTTTTCCTCCATAAAAAGGCTCATTTTATATCCAAGAGCAAGCACCATCCATAGATTTATTGCTGTAGGCGGCAGCCATAACGCACCTTCCACAAACGCAATAATTATATATACTATAACACCATGTGTGATTCCTTTTAAAATCCTGGATTCTTTTACATGCTTTCCTGTATATTTAATAAGGATAAACATAATCGGTCCAAGAAATGCAATCAGGCCTGCAATTCCTCCAAGCATCAATATACAGAAATATGCCATCTCATAGCTGCTTCCCCAATAAGCTGTAAGACCGTATGGACCTGTAAGTATCCATTCTGTCTTGACAATGAAATAATTGATAAGCTCATTCATAGACTGCGAACGCCCGGAGAGATCATTGATATTCTTAAAAGTGAATGAATCCTTAAAGCGTTCCATAATCTGCGGAAACATTCCGAGAAAAATAGCCGCAACCACAGGTATCATCGCAATTACAAGGCAGGCAAACTGTACCTTGCGGCCATCTGCCCACTTCCTATTGACTATAACAATACCCTTTATAAAAAGATAAATAAAAATTCCTACCCAGCATGTCTTAGACCCTGTTAATATACAGAAAAGTATAAAGACAAGCATATAAATATTGCGCCACGTCTTATTCTCTATGCTTTCATATATCATTGGGCAAAAGAGCAATATATTGACACCCAGCAGGTTTCCGTTCTGGTATGTTGATACAGTCTTAGAATATGTGACCCCCTCCTGAACACCATTATACTTCTCCGCATACCAGTTAGTACTCGAAATATAATCTGTGTAATTTACGGTAAGTCCCGGAATAGAGAATTTTTCTATCCCGAATGCAGCCTGCAAAAAGCCAAAAACGAACACTATTACTGTTCCCCATAAAAGCATACGGATTATAAAATCAATCTGCTTTTGTTCCGTTATAAAGTAATTCATCACTATAAAAGTAAAAGGATATATAACAAGTGGAACAAAAAAACCTACCCAGTCTGACAGGCCAACCCTGCCTCCCACCATGGTGAACATGAATCTTATGAGCCAGTATATACAGCCTAAAATGACATATTTCTCCGCTGTGGAAAATACAAAGCATCTCTTCCAGATAACGTAAAAAAACCACATCATGATTGTGAGCATCAAAAACACATTTCCCACGGTAAGAGGTATCCCGCCCAGCTTGATACCCGCCTTAGGAAATGTCACATTGATGAAAACCATTATAAAAAGAAGCACACAGCTCACCTTATAAAATATTGATTTTTCATATAATGTCCTTCCGGTTCTCTGCCGGAAGCTGTTCACATCTTTTAACATATTATCATTAACCCTTTATTTTTTCAAAAACAGCCTTGGTAGTCTCAACGATTTTTTCAGGCGTAAACATAGCCGCCCGCCTGTATCCCCTTTCAATCAGTTTTTCTGCCAGACTGCTGTTACCCAGCACCTTTTCCATTGCTTCCTTTATCTGGTTCACATCATAGGGATTGAACATATAAGCCGCATCACCAACAACCTCAGGAAGAGATGAATTATCGGAACATGCTACCGGTGTTCCACATGCCATCGCCTCAAGCGGAGGTATCCCAAAGCCTTCATACAACGATGGAAAAACGAACAAATCAGCAAGATTGTAAAAATCAACCAGCTCATTGTCCACAATTATCCCTGTCTTTACAACGCTGTCCTCAATGCCCAGCTTCTTAATTTCCGGCGTGAGATCTTCACTGTCAAACGCCTTACCGACGAGGACAAGGCATGTATTCTCCCTGTCTTTCATCGCAGAATATGCTTCTAACAGCTTAGGAAGATTCTTGTGTGGCTTCAGATTTCCCACATACATAATAACCCTTTTATCCCTGGGAAGCTTATATTTATCAATAAGATATTCAACATCCTCCCTCTGCCTGTGAATGAATCTGGCATCCACCGCATTATATACAACAGCTATCTTTTCTTCAGGTACCCTGTAGAAACGCAATATGTCCTTTTTGGAGTTTTCCGATACCGTGAACACCACCTCAGCCTTATGTACTGCATATCCTATAAGAAACCTTGCATATAAATATGCCAGCTTATTAGGCAGAAACTGTGGGAGTACAAGATGTGTCAGATCATGAACCGTCACTGCAAGTCTTCCCCTGTAAAATACCGGGACATTGTAATGCGGAACATGCAGCAGACTGACACCGCTCTTTTTTAACTCCTTAAAAGGAAAATGAAGCTGTTCACCTGCGCCGTATATTTTTTCATCATAATTGATAACCTGTACACTCTCATCATATTTCAGAATGTCCTTATCATCACCGAGTGCAACAGCATATATTCCATGTCCCATAAGAGTCTTAATGTAAGTCCCTATGCCTGACATCTGAATCATGCGGGCATCAATCGCGATTTTCATATTATTCCTGTGCTCCGTTTCTCTCATTATATTTTTCTTCGACAAACGCCTTTATTCTTGCCTTAAAAACTTCGTCATCGAACTTCTCGGCATGTTCCCTGAGCTTATGCTTGTCAAAGGTCATAGTCTCAAATCTCCTGAGTGCATCTATAAGCGAATCTGTTGTCTGCTCTTTAAAAAAGGTTCCCGTAACTCCTTCAACAACTGTCTCTAAAGCCCCACCCTTTCCGTAAGCTATAACAGGTCTTCCGCTCGCCATCGCCTCAAGCGGTGTTATTCCGAAGTCCTCCTCGCCCGGGAAAAGGAATGCCCTGCAGCCTGCATAGAGTTCCTTGACATGTGCGTCATCGACCCTTCCAAGCAGTTCAACTGTAGGTCCCGCCATAGCCTTAAGGCGCTTGTAGTCCGGTCCGTCGCCCACAACCTTAAGCTTAAGTCCAAGCTTATTGCACGCAGCTATTGCAATATCAACTCTCTTGTATTCCTGAAAACGAGATACAACAAGGAAATAATCCCCATCATTTTCCGATATCTGAAAAAGCTTGCAGCGCACCGGAGGCGGTATCACCACTGCCTCGCGTCTATAGTGCTTTCTGATACGCTTGGCAACATTTTCGGAATTGGCAATAAAATAGTCAACTCTGGCTGCACTTGCATAATCCCACACACGAATCCATGTGAGGAAATAATCCAACAGCTTTCTTACAAGCTTTCCTTTGCCGGACATTTTCCCGGCATACTCATACGAGAACTCCCATGCATATCTCATAGGCGAATGGCAATAGCAGATATGGATGGCATCAGGATGCGTGATAACTCCTTTTGCCACACTTGAACTGCTGCTAAGCACCATATCATATCCTGTGAGGTCAAATGACTCAATCGCAGTAGGCATAAAAGGAAACAGCTTTCTATGATTGGTACATTCCTTCTTCTTCTGGAGATGTGAAGTTATAATATTGGCACTCTTAAGCGGCTCCTCCATCTTACTATGATTACATATCAGAGTATATATGGGTGCCTCAGGATAAAGCTCGACAAAATCCGATAAAACTCTCTCCGCACCTCCCATTGTCGGAAGCCAGTCATGCACTAACGCAATCTTCATTATATTCCACCTCAGTAATAATTATTTGCAAAGTATATATCCTAAGATATTTCCATTCACAGTATTAACCCTTGCGAGGGCTGTCTTTATTGTATGAACCTCATCATATCCACCGTTCACCATAATGATGATTCCCTGTGCTGCTGCGATATCCCTTGATGTCTCTGCGCACACCTCTATACCATCAACACATGTAAACTTAACCTTATCTGTGGAAGCCGTCTCCGCAATCCGCTGCATAACATTTGCATTCTTCTGTCTGCCAACCGTTGTAAGCAGTACCTCATCGACTCCGCTCTTCTCGCACATTGCACCTATAGATGCCGCAGTTATATTCTCTGAAAGCTTGACATTCTTCTTAAATTCTCCGAGAAATTCACCTTCACCTTCAAAAAACCGTTCAAGCTCCTCCCTTGTGCGGACCTTCCTGTCACATATTGCAATAACAAAAATGATAAACAATCCTATTACAAAGCCTACAGCTCCCTTTATAATCGTAGACATCTTAAAAATGTATGCAAACTGGAAATCGAACTTTTCAATCTGTCCTGTAACAATCCTATTGTACTCGGCATATTCGTCCAAAGTCGCCTTTATAGAAGCATCATCAGGCTGAATATAAGTATAGAATCCATTAACATATACTCTCAAGGTCACTGTCGGCTCCGAGGCAACAGCGCATGTAATATATGGATATAATTTTTCCATCTCGCCTGCAATATATGAAGCCGCTGCCGCTGCACCTGTACGAATTCTTTCAACTCCGCCGAGTCCTGTATATGACATACTCATTGTCTTATCATTTAGAAGTGATATTGTAAAAGTATCATACTCATTATCAGTCGGTGTTCTCGGGCTGGTAACAAGCTCTGAATATCCTGCTTCTGTAAGTGCCGAATTGACAAAATCATAAAAGCCCTGGGATGTTGCTATAGAGCCGGCATAGCTCACAGCATTGGCATTGACAGTCTGATAAATTGAGAAATCCGGTGTTCCCTCAACTCCGATGCTCTCATAATACTTCTCAAGATTGATATTAAAGGAAATATCCACAAGTCCGCAGTGAATTCTGTCTGCTTCGTTCTCAGCTATGGTAACCGGTGTTCTCTGAATCTTGCTCTCGTCATTCTCCGCTTCACTTATCTTAAGCGAGCTGCTGTATGTTGCTGCTCCGTATAACAGCATTAAAGCCATAAGCACTGCTGCAATCCACCAGTACTTCTTAAAATTATCCCATAAGCGGTCAAAGCTGACAAATACCATATCTTCTTTTTTATTATTTTCCATACCAAATCTCCTTATTATTATCTTACTCTCAACACACAGCTGCCTTATTAGCTGTGTATCCAATTAATTATATCATAGTTTTAATTACTTTCCAACTAAAATCTTAATATATGGTGTTATTGAGCGTACACATGCCGTCGCAAATCCAAAATTTCTGTTAAGATAATGAAACCAGTCCTTAAAAGGAAGACCCTTAAAAGATTCTTTTAACTTGATTCTTTTAACAATTCCAAGGCTCCTGTCCTGCCAGCTTCCTTCTATAGGATTGTCATTGCACACTCCGACATACTCCGGCATAACATATATATCATTACCTCCGCGCGATATCCTGAAGCCTAAATCGAAATCCCCCATACTGTGCTTATAGTATGAGTCGACATTTTTTACACGCTTCATTATCTCCATCGGTATCAACGTACAATTTGCATTAAATGTCGTACACTTCACACTCGGGCTGTCAACACCTATCATGCTATAGCTTATGCCCTTCCCATACAATATCCCGCCATACGAAAACTTCCCTGATGTATCGCAGGTTGCCCCTACAATAACGCTCCCGGCTCTATCCGGGCTTTTTGAATAATCAACCAGTCTGTCAATTATACCGGGAATGAAATCCACATCATCATTTACCAGCAGCATATAGTCATACATATCCGCATGTTTCATTCCGATTTCAATTCCGCGGTACATCCCGCCGTTCCAGAACAAGGTCGGCTCCGCATGGACAAGTTCAACATCCCTATATCCTGTTTTTTCAATTTCTTCACAGGTTCCATCAGTGCTGCCGGCATCTACCACTATATAATGATATTCATTATTGTTATTGCCTTCGTGCAGTTTTTCAAGACATCCGGTGGTCTTTTCTCTTCTGTTGTGGCAGGTCATTACAACAACTATTTTTGACATATCTTCCTCCCCTTAATCAGCTTAGCAAACGGAACCTCAACCGCGTGATGCAATAACGCTGTCATAAGTGCGGTCACAGATAGTACAATTAAAAGGAATGGGAAGTATCCAAGGTAATGTACATGTTCACTGAAATACTCAGTCAGCTCTATAACCGGCATGTGCACCAGATATACGGTGAAGCTGTACCTTGCGAGAAACGAGAACATTCCTCCCACCCACTGTGTCTTATCACTGTACGAAAAATCTTTCATAGAGAGCATGAAAGCCACCGTAAGAAGCGACCATATAATCCGGTTAAACGTATCCTCCCTCATTGCGAGGAAACAGGCAAGAGCGATGATAACCAGCCGCATATAATTCTTCTCCTTACCATCCTTTATGGCATACCATGCAACCGTTCCAAATGCAAAGGATATCAAGTTAAACACTGCACAATCCCCGGCAGTTTCCGCTGCCCAAGGCACATTATTCCTATTAAGAAAATATGAATACACCGTCTTATACCCGTATGCAAGCAGCACAACAGCAGCAAGAAAAAAAAGAGAAGCCCTATAATTCTTCACATACTTTCTTATAATAGGTGCCAGAATATAATACAGCATAAAGCAGCTCATCGTCCAAAGACCCCAGAGGTCATTCCAGTAGTAATACTGTGATGATGGGACAATTCCGTTTAAGAACAGAAAGTATCTGAGCCAGCCGATTCCAAGCATTGAGTCGGCTGGCATCTGCCCAAGAATGACATCCCAGACAATTATGGCAAAAACAATAATCGCATAGTATGCCGGGATAATTCTTGAAACACGCTTTATAAAATATTCTTTTATATTCCTGCTGTTCTCAACAGACTGCATTATAAGATAACCGCTCATCACAAAGAAAACGCATACGCCGAAATTAAAATGCCTGAATATATTAAATACAAACTGGGGCTTGGGAAGATTTCTGAATCCGGCAAAATGTATCATGAAAACCATTGCCGCAGCCAGAACTCTCAGAATATCGAACACTGGTCTGTTTATTCCGCTCCCTTTTGATGATAGGTTCTGTCTGTCAGCCATTGTCACTGCCTTCCTTTCCTTCTGTCTTTACTTCCCAGTAGCAGGCATTCTCAACCTTATCGGCACCCGCCGGAATCTCACTCCTATCAGGGTACACCCAGTTTTCGTTATACATCAGATGTGTGTCCGACTCATCCCATCTTCTGCCCTTTATGCCGAAGAGTATCTGCAGCACTCCGCCAAGATGCACCGCCTGCTTTCCCATCTTCTTTATATGTGCCGCAAGCGGAAAACCATACGCACCGCAGCCTATCAGTGCCACATCAAAATCAATCCTATCGCACTCATCGCACATATACTGCAATGCGTCGAACCATGTGGCAAACCTCTCGTCCGTCGCACTTCCGCTTGTCTGGACAGCCTTCAATGTCTTAAGCTCAAAATCCGGCAGAAGCTGTGGATTCTTAAATAGCTCTCTTCTCTTTTCATACTGCTTTCTAATCGAATCCTCAAACGGATGAATCACAAGAACCTTTTTTCCTCTGAGTGCTTCGCTCCACGGCTCATCCATCATGTTCCACGGCTCAAGCCCCATAAGAACACCCACGTTCTTTATATCACTGCAATACTTTTTCACATAATACTCTTCATAGTTGACCAGCCAGCAGCCTAAGACGTCCACCTGTGAGCAGGAATCCTTCATAATATCGTTAAACCTGTACAACAGCTTCTCATCCTTCGGAAAGAAGCCTGCGCTCTTGTCAAGAAAGTCTATCGCGCGCCTCATCTTTTCCGCATCGTCAAATTCAGCGCTCTGCATTGCAAAGACCTCAAAGCCGCCGAATCTCCCCGCCATAAAAGGTCTTCCGCCCATTATCTCCGATTTTATAATGGTATTCATCTCGGAGGGCTCAACGATTTTCACACCTGCATACCTTTTTACAAGCTTATGCTTAAATATATCGAAGTGCAGCTTATTGTACAGAACACCCTTCGCACCATAATACAGCCTGTCAAGCTGATTTGCCATACTCTCACCCTCTGTTCTTAATTATTCTTTTAAGCTTAAAAGCCCATAAAAAATAGACCGCAATAATATATTTATACTTTCCTGTGACATAGTCATTACCCAGTATGCACTTAAGCTGCGCCTTAAGCTGCGTCTTAAGCTCCGACATTATACGCTTGTAATCATCATATCGATAATATTCACACTGGAGATACCCTGCCAGCAAAGAATCATAATAATTCGCCATGATTCTCTGAGCCTCCTCCTCAAGCCCGATTGCTGAGTATATGTCAGCCATCTCCCTCCACATCGGGATAAGGCTCAGCTTCTTTACCGAACGTGCCTGTGCCATGGCACTGTCCGGGTTATCCTTCCTGTAAAAATACAGCTTCTCATCGATTACAACGGCGCTATCCGACTTTGAAAAATAATCCGCATTTACAAGCAGATCCTCACCATAGAAGATGTTCTTTCTCACCTTGTAGCTCTGTCTCATGCGTTCTGTGTCAAAAAGCTTTGCCCACAGTGCCCAGCCAAATGAAGCCTCCCTGTTGTCAAGCAGTGCCTTCATTATATCCGTTCCGTAATAACGGCTTATAGCCGGAATATTCTTCCCCGGTTCATCCTGGGCAATAACGGCATCTGCTTTCTCACCATCCATAACCTTTACAAGACGCTCAACCGCATGAGGCTCTAACCTGTCATCGCTGTCCAAAAACATTACCCTGCTTCCGCAGGCTCTCTCAAGCCCCGCCGCACGCGCCGCTGACACTCCCTCATTCTTCTTTCTTACAAGAGTGCTCTTACTGTTTCTGTATTCATCGCAGAACCTGACTGTACCGGCATCCGTGCTGCCATCATCGACTATAATAAGCTCTATATCACTGTAGGTCTGTGCCTCAACTGAGGCTGTACACTCTCTGAGATATTCAATTGAGGTGTTATATACAGGGACAATTATACTGACCCTGCTATCAATTAAATGACTCATTACTCTTAGCCACCCTGCCTTCTTTGACCTCATATACTATATCACAATTCTTGATGGTTGAAAGTCTGTGAGCGATTATAATAAGTGTCATTTTTCCGTGAAGACTGTCTATGGCCTCCATGACAGCTCTCTCTGTCTCTGTATCAAGTGCCGATGTCGCCTCATCAAGGACAAGTATCTCCGGCTCTCTGTAGAGTGCCCTTGCGATGCCGATACGCTGTCTCTGTCCTCCCGAGAGTCTTACACCCATCTCACCTATCACGGTGTCAAGACCGTTATCCATCTCCCTGACAACATTCTCAAGCTGTGCCTCTCTTATAACGCGCCATACCTTCTCATCATCAATTTCACTCTCCGGAACACCGAACGCTATATTCCTTCTGAGCGATTCATCCATAAGGTATATATTCTGCGGTATATATCCGACCTTCTTATGCCATGCATCCATACAGTCTGCTATATTGCTTCCGTCCACCCTGACACAGCCCTTCTGAGGTTTTAACACTCCAAGCATGATGTCAACCATTGTCGTCTTTCCGGCACCTGATGGTCCTATAAATGCAACCGAGGTATTCTTATCAATCTTGAATGAGGCATTGTTGATTACATTCTCAACACCCTCCTCATAGGAAAAAGAAAGATTCTCAACAGATATCTCCTTATCAAAGGTTATATCGGAAACTGTATTCTCCTCAGATTTACGCTTAGAAATAGCAAGCATTCTCTGTCTCTCGGTATACACCGACTCAACAAATGCCCTGCTGTATAAAAGTGTACTTATATATGCGCTTATCTTATTAACCGAAGGTAGAAGTCTCATGGCACCCATCGCGAATACTCCAAGTGTTGTCGCAAATGCAATGCTTATATCTCCAAGGCTTGCCTTAATTATAACTATAATCATAAGGGAGCCTATGCAGGCCGCCTCCATGACAGGCTTCGGAATAGAATTGAGCAGTGCATTATCTTTCTGATTTTTCGCAAGGTCATAATTGATGGAATCGAACTCATCGCCAAAGAACTTCTCCCTGTTGGCAATCTTTATCTCCTTGATTCCTCCAAATGACTGCTGCATACATTTTACAATGCCAGCATAAAGTCTTCTGTATTCCTCTCCCATGTGCTTGAGCCTGTTTTTGTAAAAACGCATAAAGAAAAATGTGAATGAACCGACAATCAGACCAATTCCAAGTGTGAGAAGTCCATCCTTCACAAAAAGATAGATTCCGATAGCAGTAATCGTGCACAGCTCAGATACAAGCTGAATCACATTGAGAACCGCAACATAGAACATGTTAGTATCGTTATAAACATTTCTTATTAAATCAGCGCTGTTGTTCTTTACATGGAAGAAATAATCCTGCTCAAGGTAACTGTTCATAACCTTGCAGGACAGCTCCTTATGTCCGAAATAGATGAACTTATACGTCATGTTATTCTGCATGATTATGTAGACGGTCTTTAACACATAAGCCGCAACTATAAACGCCGAACAGGAGATAACAACATTTCTATATCCGGATATGCCGAAGGTATTGCACATGAATGCTATAAACGCATTGTCCATATAGCTGTCCGGAAGCATAATCGCCTCTATAAAGTTATTAAACGCATACAGAGCAACCAGCTCCATTCCGGCACCGCCTAAGATTACCAAAGACATACCAAACAGCTTAAGTCTCTGCCCTGCATTGAACATGGAAAACATCTTTTTTAAAGCGCTCATCTTAAATCCTCATTTCCTTTTAATTCAACAACCTTCCACCCCGGCAGGTAAATCTTCCCAGCGTCAGGAGAAAATGGTGCATACACATCCCCACCGCGCTCATCCAACAGCGCTGACCACCTTGAGAATGTGCTGTCAGATAAAATATGCCTCCTGCACGCCTTCATTACAAACATTTCCTCTATGTCCGAAAACTCTCCAAGCTCCCAGATGAACTCCGCCTCTATGCCAAGCTTCTTAACATATTCTTCTGCAAGCTCATGGACATTGGAAAACACAACAATTCTCGGCTTTCCGTTCTTCTGTCCCAAATTCTCAAGCACGTTGGCATAATAGCCAATTGGCAATGGCGGAATATCCCCTCCTCTTATATGAAGTGAGCATGAATCGCCCGCCTCAAGCTCCTGTATGAGCTGCTGTGCCTTCTGAGGAAAAGGCTTCTTCGGCGTGAACTGTCTTAATATATCATTCTTACATGTATTAAAGTAATAGATATTCTGGAAATATCCTTTAAGATACTTATTCCTTATAAATTTCTTTTTGTATACATTCATGTCAAGCGGGTTGCTCTCTCCGCTTCTTTCTAATATCACATTATATTTTAAGTCTCTTCTGAGTCTTTTATATACCTTGTGAAAAAAGCTCTTATTGCTAAAGCTCTCTCTCTTTGTGTAATCGATGTTGAACTCATCAAGGCCGTAAGTTCTGAAGGTGGAATTATCGACCTCTGTTGTATCCAAAAGCAGAGTATCCCCATCATGCTTTGCAACAGAATATCCACACACATAATTGTACATCTGGTTTCCCAGTCCATCACCTATCTTAACAACTACCATACTGCTCCTCGTTTCTATCTCCCGCTTAATGCGTCCTCTATCGCTTCAAGATATCCTACTGCAACCTTCTCAAATCTGAACTTTTCCGTCGCCTCATAGCCTGCCGTGCCAAGCCTTTTTCTTGTCTGTTCGTCCGTGAATGTCCTGTCTATCGCCCGCGTAAACTGTGCGGTATCGTAAGGGTCGACTATATATCCGTTCACATCCTCCGTCACCGTCTCAGCGGCACCATCTGAATACTGTGATACGATAATCGGCAGACCTGCACACATCGCCTCGATAAGCACCAGCCCGAAGCAGTCCTCCCTTGTGGGAAGAACGAACGCTCCCGCTGTTTTATAGCATTCCCTCAGTGCCTGCCCTGAAAGGAAGCCTCTGAACTCTACCCTGGCTGATATGCCAAGCTGCCCTGCCAGGTTCATCAGATTATCCTTCTCCTTGCCATCTCCGACAAGGACAAGTCTTAGGCTCTTATTATCGCATGCTGCAAATGCCTTAAAGAGCAGATCCACTCCCTTGCGCTCAATAAGGCTCCCGACATACAGAAGCTTGTCCGGATAGCCCACCCTGCCGGCTATATAATACTTGTCCAAATCAACCGTGAGCATGCTTATGTGGCAGTGCTTTTCATCCGCACCATATCGGAGCTGGTTCTCCATCGCCGCATGGCTGCTCCCTATAAAGGCATCCGCCCTTTTAAATATATATTTTCTTGAAAGCTTCTGAAGCCTTCCGATGTTCTTTTCTGAATTGATGGTTCCGTCCGTCCAGCTCACATACGGCACCTTATTCCTTCTGCACCAGTGCATCGCCTGAAGTATTGCCGGACTGTATTCCATCGCAACAACCACCTCCGGCTCAAGCTTGGAAAGAAGCTTTCCGACACCCACCGGGAAAGAAATAAAATGGTCATCGAATCTTTTTTTAATCCTTATAGTCCTTGACGGAACATAGTATGAATTCAGAATTCTGTCCTCGTCCGCCTTCCACTGCCGTGCCATGCTGTCATTGCAGTAATATATTATTGAAAAATCATATTTTTCGTAATGTGTCTGCAAATGATAAAAGAAATCCACTCTGTACGGTGATGGAACATTAGTTATTATTGCAATACGCGTTTTCAACTCTCTTCTCCTTTACTGACCTTTTTCTCTCCTCGAGCATGCTATACACAGCATACACCGCAAGGAGCAGGAAAGGATTGACTATAGAGCTTATCAGGAAGTCCTCCATAAGTCCATATATGCACAATGTATTTATGATAATTACAACATTATAATCTTTTTTCTTATGAAAGTACCACGAGGCGGCAACAAGAAATACAATAAATATCATCACCGAGACAAAACCATACTTATAAAACGAACACCAATAGTTGCTGTCAAGGAAACCATTGTTAATCTGAACTCCGTCCCATCTTGCAGCTCCTCTGCTTATATCCTTTCCAAGAAGGGAAAAACCATAGTTCAGCCAGTACTGGTGCTGTATCTTAAGCCTTCCCGACACAAGCTGGTCAAGTGTGAACATGAACCTGTTGTTCACATCAAATACAGCCGATACTATGAATGTTCCTATAAAGCACCACAGGCTTGTCGGAACAACAGCAGCGCTTATAATCTGCTTAATCTTATTCCCCACATTCCCGAGCCTGTCAAATATCTTGAGAAATAAAAATACCACAAGTAAAAATACTCCCAGCATCATCCCCGTCATGCTCTTTGTCACACAGTACACCGCATAGAAGGCATACGCCGAAAGCAGGAAATACAGCACATTCAGCTTCTTATAATTCAGGTAGAATATAAGTGCGACATTCACAAAAACATTAACCATAAAATCGTTGGGATTCTGGAATCCGAACGAATAGGTCAGTCCATCATCGTACTGATCCTTGACAAAATTACCCACGATTCCCGCCGTGCTTGCGCTTATGAGCACAGTCATGCAGATAAGCCTTACAAAGAGCACTTTCTTCATCAGGTCGTATACATCTATGTTCTTAGCTCCAAGCAATGTAACAACCGTTATGGTGAACGTGATATATCCGGTCTTTAAATATATGAATACAGCATAAAGAGCAATGGCAGCCATCACGACAATCTCTTTGACCGTATACTTTGTCAAAACCAGTTTAATTCCAAGACACAGCATGGAGAAAACCATAATTATCCTGTACTCTGTATTACCCGAATAGAACCCCAGCGACTTCGCAAATACAAGGCTCAGGAAAGAAAAATAATAAAAGACATCGCTGTTGCGGTATGCCCATTCCATTAACCTCTTAACATTATTCATGATGCTTCCCTTATCTTCTCTTTTTTATTTTTCGATACTGCTTCCACAACCTGTAATTTGCAATAAGGAACACCGTATTAGTGGAAAAATAACGCTTGTACAGTCTCTTAGGCTCCTGAACCAGTCTGTAGAGCCACTCAAGTGACAGCTTCTGCATTATCATAGGCGCTCTCTTTATATTTCCAGCAAAATAATCAAAGCCTGCACCGACACCGACCATGACAGCATTTATTCGTCCCTCGTGCTTCGCCATCCAGTTCTCCTGCTTAGGCGCACCAAGACCAATCCAGACTATATCCGGCTTTGCCGCATTTATCATGTCAACAATCTCCTCATCCTCCTCATGTGACAGGGTTCTGAAAGGCGGCGAATACATTCCGCATATCTGGATATCAGGATGTTCCTTTTCCAATATTCCGCGAAGCTTGTCCAGCGTTTCAGGCGTGCTGCCATAGAAGAACTGGCGCACTCCCTTTTCCTTGAATATCTCACCCATGAAATCCGGTCCTGTCACGCGGCTGGCATTCTTATAGCCTCTTAACCTGCACACAATACTTAGCGGACCTCCATCAGGAAATACCATCGCCGCACCGTTCTGTACTCTTCTGTAATTGCGGTTCTCGTACGCAGTCACGGTTGTATGAACATTAGAAACACATATATACTTTCCACGCAGCTCCTCAATATTATCCAGCACACATTTTTTGATTGAATCCATATCCCCGACAGTGACATGAACCCCCAATACACTGCAATATTCCGGTTGTTTAAAACTCATGCTATCCACCTGTATTTTAACAATATTTTTGCAATATTCTACTTATTATACCATTTTCCTACTATAAGAGCAACACTTTATTCTCTGAAGGCTTCCCTCATTCTTTCAAGAGCCTTCTTTTCTATTCTGCTCACATAGCTTCTGCTTATTCCGTATTCTGCCGCAAGCTCCCGCTGTGTCCTCGGTCTGTTTCCGTAAAGACCATACCTGTATATGACAATCTGCTTTTCCCTGTCTGTCAGTCTGTCCCTGAATGCTTCCATCATCTTTACAATATCGGCATTATTCTGCAGGCGTTCCACGACATCCTCATCCTCGGAAAATGTAACATCCTGAAAGCATATTTTATTGCCCTCTTTGTCTGTCCCTAAAGGTTCATTTAATGAAATTTCTTTAGAACGCTTTTTTTCACTCCGAAACATCATCAACAATTCATTATCTATACATTTCGCAGCATACGTCACCAGTCTGCTCCCCTTTTTTTCATCGAAGCTGTCTATAGCCTTTATCAGTCCGATTGTCCCTATAGAAAGCATATCCTCCGTTTCGTACTCACTGCACGCATACTTTTTCACCATGTGTGCAACAAGCCTCAGATTTTTTTCGATAAGAATTTCTTTTGCCCCTTTATCTCCTTTATGAAATAGTTCAAGATAGCAGCGCTCCTGCGCCGCTGTCAGAGGTTTGTCAAATGCTTTCATCAGATATCTTCCCCATCGCCCAAGGGTTACTATCATTCTATGCCGAAGACAGGTGTGCTGTGCATGACCAACCGCAAATTTCATTTAAGTATCATAAACAACATTCGGGACTTTCACCCGTCAAGGCGCTCACACGGCACGCAGACCCAAAAAACCGGTATGTCGCAGCAACATACCGGTTATATTGTGCAGGACGATATCCTGTCTCGGACTATTCCTCCCTGCGTCTTAAAATATCATATTTATCAAGCTCTGTTCCAAGATCAATGTAGAGAAGCTCCTTAGGGTGTGGTGCACTCTCACGCTCATTCCCCTCAGTGTCCTTAATGCGGCAGACCTTAACAGCAAGGTTCCTTCCGTCCGGCTTCATAACCTCAATATCTTCACCGACACTGAACTTGTTTCTCTGCTCTATCGCATACATTCCCTCTGAATTCTTATCACCCACGATTCCAAGATAGGTGTACTCTCTCATATATACATTGGAATCATATATCTGCGTATTATGGTCAGGCTTTCCGAAGAAGAAGCCCGTTGTGTACTGTCTGTAGGTACACTTGGCAATCTCCTCCTTGTACACAGGAATCCTGCTTCTGTACAGCTCCTCCGACTCCGCATAGTCATCAAGAGCCATTCTGTAGGTTCTTGCTACAGTCGCAACATACAGAGCCGTCTTCATTCTTCCCTCAACCTTAAGACTGTCGATTCCGGCCTCCACCAGCTCCGGGATATGCTCTATCATGCACAAATCCTTGGAATTGAAGATATATGTTCCTCTCTCATTCTCATAGACCGGCATGTACTCTCCGGGTCTTGTCTCCTCAACAACCGCATACTTCCAACGGCATGGATGCGTACACTCACCCTGATTTGCATCCCTTCCTGTCAAAAAGCTGCTCAACAGACATCTTCCCGAATAGGATATACACATTGCACCATGCACAAAGGTCTCTATCTCGAGATCATCCGGAATGTGGTCACGGATTTCTTTAATCTCGGCAAGCGATAATTCTCTTGCAGTCACCACTCTCTTAGCTCCAAGCTTGTGCCAGAAGTTATATGTTCCATAGTTGGTATTATTCGCCTGTGTACTTACATGAAGCTCCATTTCAGGAAGTACTTCCTGTGCTATGGTAAATATAGCGGGGTCGGAAATGATAAGTGCATCAGGATGAACCTTTTCTCCTAACTCCTTAAAATACTCCCTCGCCCCCTCCAGATCTCTGTTATGCGCAAGTATATTGGCTGTGACATAGACCTTTACACCATGCTCATGTGCAAAGCTTACACCCTCCGCCATCTCATCAATCGTAAAATTCTTAGCCTTTGCACGGAGTCCGAATGCCTCTCCTCCAATGTAAACCGCATCGGCACCATATATAACGGCAGTCCTAAGAACCTCAAGACTGCTCGCCGGTATCAACAATTCAGGTAATTTCATTATATTCCTCATTTCTGTTTTTTCACGCTGAATGTTATCCCATCACCAAGGGGTATAACACTTGTCACCAGTTCGTCACAATGCGTCACTGTGTAAAGATATTCTCTCATGCGCGAATGGATAGTCCTGTCACGCCTGCACACGGCAAAACGCGACTGCACAAGATCTCCCTCCTGCAGAACATTGTCCGTTATAAGTATTCCGCCCGGTGCTAACAGCCTCAATACATCCGGCAGGATAACGATGTACTGTGCCTTTGCCGCATCCATGAATATAAAATCATACAATCCGGTAAGTGTTTTTAATATCTCACCGGCATCCCCCTCTAAAAGAGTTATCACGCTCTCTTTTCCGGCTCTTTTTATATTCTCCTTAGCCTTGACAATGCGCTTGTCATAGTTTTCAATTGTAGTGATTTTTGCTTCTGCGTCAATATTCTCGCTCATAAGGATGGAGGAATATCCTACAGCCGCACCTACTTCAAGAATATTCTTCGGATGTTTTTCAGCCAGAATAGTCTTGAGAAAGCATCCCATCTCCTTGCGGATAATCGGGACGCCCTCCGACAAAGCCTCGTGTTCAATCTGCATGCAGATATCGCTGTCATTTCCGGCAAGAGAATGTATATACGATGTTATTCTGTCGTCTGTAATCACTTCGTCTCCTTCTCCGCCGCCTCAGCACGGCTCTGCTCGGTAATCGCCGCCATAATTTCCGTAGGCTTCATTCCCGTATTGAGTTCAAAGGTACCTCCCACGAAATACTTACTGTAATTAGACAATGCAGCTTGAATTCTGAAAAGCAGTGTTCCGTCAATAAGCTCTGCCTTGTCAAGTGCCTGTGCCACATCCTCAATTGACGGATTATCCGGTATAGTAACTGTTTTTGTCCTTGCCATCGAAGGATCGCTCATGGATGACTCGTTAAAAACAGATACCCCGAACCTGAACGCAGCACCACCGGCATAATAGATGAGAATAACTACAAGTGCAAATATTATCATCTTATATGAAATTGTGATTACCGTTTTGACTACATTTCTAGTCTCCATATATACCTCACTTCAGAAAATCTATATCCAGCTCTACATTATCCGATATTGTCCTTGTTATATCCTGAAGCATCCTGCAGACAGACAGCTCAGCCTTCAAAAACTGATTAACCAGAGTATTCTTCCTTATAGCGGAATTCTCCATCTGAAATCTCATTACTTCGTCAAACATATTATCGTTAACATCCATATTCTGAAGTTCAAAATTGCGCTTTCTGTAGTCCCCTACGCGCTCATACAATTCAGGCTGTTCCTTTATCTTTGCAAAGCATTCTAAATACTCTCTGTATTCTTCGCTTGCGAGTATTGCCTGCACCAGTTCCTCAGTCTTTATATCTATTGAACTATTGTCAACAGTTCTGTTTCTGCTGTCACCCAATTATGACACCTCCATGATGATAGGTAAAATCATAGGATTTCTCTTCATCTTCTTCCAAAGATAATCGCTGAGATCATCCCTGATTATGTTCTTTATCTTTCCCCAGTCACTTATATTGCGCTCAAGGCATCTGTCAACGGACTCACGGACAACACTCGTCGCATCCTCAAGCAATGTCTCTGATTCCCTGACATACACAAAACCTCTTGTCACTATATCAGGTCCGGCAAGAAGCTCATTGGTATATTTCTCAAGTGTAAGAACGACTATAATAATACCATTTTCGGCAAGATTCTGTCTGTCACGAAGCACAATATTTCCGACATCTCCGACACCGAGACCATCAACAAGAAGACTTCCCGCTGTGACTGTACCTGTCTTTCCGGCACTCTCTGCACCAAGCTCAAGTACATCTCCTGATGAGAGAATAAACACATTCTCCTTAGGGATTCCCAAGGATACAGCTAAATCAGCATGTGCCTTGAGGTGCCTGTACTCACCATGTACCGGTATTGAGTACTTAGGCTTTACTATTGAATACATGAGCTTAATTTCTTCCTGTGAAGCATGTCCTGATACATGAGTATCCTGAAAAATAACCTTTGCACCCTTCATCGATAGTTCATTTATAACTCTGGCAACAGATTTCTCATTTCCCGGGATAGGAGTGGCGCTCAGGATAATAACATCACCCGGCTTGATTGTAACCTTCTTGTGAATCGAAGCCGCCATTCTTGAGAGTGCAGCCATCGACTCTCCCTGGCTTCCGGTTGTGATAATCACTGTCTGGCTGTCCGTATAATTCTTAAGCTCATCAGTCTCAACAAGCATTCCCTCAGGAATATCCAGATATCCCAATTCGCTCGCCACATTGATTATATTCACCATGCTTCTGCCTTCGACCGCAACCTTGCGGTTATACTTAGCCGCAGAGTTGATAATCTGCTGTACTCTGTCAACATTGGAAGCAAATGTGGCTACAATGATTCTGCTGTTCTGGTTATCCGAAAATATATTGTCAAAGGTCTTTCCGACTGTCTTTTCGGACATTGTGTAGCCTGTACGCATAACATTGGTACTGTCGCAGAGCATTGCGAGAACGCCCTTCTTACCTATCTCACCGAATCTCTGCAAATCTATCGGCTCTCCGAACACAGGCGTGTAATCAACCTTGAAGTCTCCTGTGTGGATGATTATTCCAGCCGGAGTGTAGATTGCAAGTGCACATGCATCTGCAATACTATGATTGATTCGTATAAATTCAATTCTGAAATCTCCAAGCATAATATACTGTCCGTATTTAACGACCTTACGCTTGGTATTTCCCATAAGATTATGCTCCTTGAGCTTAGTCTCTATAATACCCATTGTAAGCTTGGTTGCATATATAGGCTTATTAACCTCTTTTAAAACATAAGGGAATGCACCGATATGGTCCTCATGACCATGGGTTACAACAAATCCCTTTACCTTGTCTATATTATCCTTTAAAAATGTTACATCAGGAATTACAAGATCAATTCCCAACATATCGTCATCAGGAAAAGACAGACCGCAGTCTACAACAATAATACTGTCTCCATACATGAAGGCAGTCATGTTCATTCCAATCTGCTCCAATCCGCCGAGTGGAATTATCTTAACCTTTTCAGTTGTATCCGTTTTCAAAAAAACACCTCCAAAAAATCACGCTCTTCTTCTATTCTTCATCATCCAAAAGCTGCTCAAATATCTTGAAAACAGCATCAAGTTCTTCCTCATCATCCACGAACTCATATAATGCTTCCTCAGACTCCGGTGCAGCTGTATCCTTGAGGATAAATACTGCCTCGCTGTCATCGTCATCATTCTCACTATCATATATGGTAGTATCGTCTGTAGTAACCAAAATATAGTCTGCACCATTAACCCTTGTAGACTCAATTATCTCAAATTCTACCTCTTTTCCATCATCTGTCTGAAATACAAGCTTTTCTGTATCTGCCATTTTTAATTCTCCTGTTCCTGTTTTTTCTTAAATGCAAGACTGTCAAGATATCCCTGAAGGATAAACTGTGCCGCTAACATGTCAACGTATTCTTTTCTGTTCTCCCTGCGGACTCCCGCCTCCATCATAGTACGGTCAGCCGCAACAGTTGTGAGTCTCTCATCCCACATAACAACCTCAAGTCCAAGGCGGCGTTCAAGCTTCTCCTTAAACTCCATGGTACTCTCTACACGAATTCCTTCTGAATTATTCATATGCTTAGGAAGTCCAAGTACAATAATGGAAATATCATACTCCTCAACCAGCTCTTCTATGCGTGCCAACGTCTGGCGGAGCTTATTTTCTTCCTTTCTCCGGATAATCTCCACTCCCTGGGCAGTAAGCATAAGCGGGTCGCTAACAGCAACACCCACTGTCTTTGTTCCATAATCCAAACCCAATATTCTCATTTTTACAGTCCTTTAACTGAAATATAATTTTTGAGAAGCTCCTCAACAAGCTCATCACGTTCAACCTTCATAATAAGGCTTCTGGCATTATTATGGCTGGTAATGTATGTAGGATCGCCCGACATGATATACCCTACTATCTGATTGATAGGGTTATATCCTTTTTCGGTGAGTGCCTTGCATACAGTATTCAGAATATCAGAAACCTCTATATGCTGTTCATCCGCTACTCTAAAAAATTGTGTATTTGTCATGTCCGACATAATCTTCACGTCCTTTGCACTATACATTTTATCATAATATAATTTTTTCTAATTTGCAATAGCCACCTTGGATATTACACTATCTTTTCCAAAAATACCTGTTATTATTACCGGTATCTCAGCATTTATTTTTATATCCTGTTCCTGTGCGCAGTCAAGGGAAATATATACCTTGACATATCTTTTTGTGTGTCCTACTGCATATTTTATGCCGTCGCACTCAACATATTCCTCGACTAAGACTACCTCTGCGCTGCCGGCAAAGCTCTCCCTGTATGCTCTTGAAAGCTCCTCGTCAAGCTCTATAAGCGCATCGCTTCTTTCACTCTTTACACTGTCCGCAATCTGGTTTTCCATTCTATCTGCAATAGTGCCCTTCCTCCTTGAGTACTTGAACACATGCATCTCAAAGAAGTTGATTTCCTCAAGATATTTCCTTGTGATTGCAAACTCCTCATCCGTCTCACCCGGAAATCCCACTATGACATCCGTTGTGATGGCAGGCTTATCAAAATATCTTCTTATTTTCTCGACCCCTTCGCGGAACTCCTCGGTGTCATATCTTCTGTTCATTCTCTTAAGTGTCTCATCACAGCCACTCTGGAGCGATAAGTGGAAATGCGGGCATATCTGCGGTATTGCAGAAAGTCTCTCAAGGAATGTGTCCGTTATGATTCTCGGTTCAAGCGAACCAAGTCTTATCCTGTCAATTCCATCAACGGCAGCTATCGCCTCAAGCACCTGCAGAAGTCTCTCCGCATTCGGAACCGGCTGTGCATTGTACTCCGTATTGTCAAAATCAAGTCCGTAGGAGCTAAGATGTATTCCCGTCACAACAATCTCATGGCAGCCACTTTCCGCAAGCTTGCGCACCTCATCAATAATATCCTCAATTTTTCTGCTTCTGACTCTTCCTCTTGCAAACGGAATAATACAGTATGTGCAGAACTGATTACAACCATCCTGAATCTTAATATATGCCCTTGTATGCGCCAGGCTTGCATTGATTTCAAGATTTTCATATTCTCTGGTCTTATTTATATCAATAAACGAATTATCTATATTTCTTCCTTTGAAATATTCTTCAAGAACTTCGACAATCTGTCCCTTTCTGTTATTTCCTACAATTATATCTACCGCCTCATCCGCAAGAAGCTTTTCCCCGGCCTCCTGAACATAACAGCCTGCCGCCACAACAACCGCATTCGGATTGTCCTTCTTAGCCTTGTGAAGCATCTGCCTTGATTTGCGGTCGGCTATATTTGTCACTGTGCAGGTATTTATAATATACACATCCGCTGTCTCACTTCCAAACTCAACCATCTCATATCCCGCTGCTTCTAATAGCTGTCTCATGGCTTCTGTTTCGTAAGAATTTACTTTGCATCCAAGGTTATGTAATGTACATTTCATAAAATTAAGTACCTTCTTTCTGACATTTTGTATTGACTTTTTTTGTCCAAAAATGTATGATTGAGTTAATAAAAATTATCAGGAGGTTGTACCATGAAAACAGTTCAGATTTCACTTAATTCAATCGATAAGGTTAAGTCATTTGTTAACGATATCACTAAGTTTGATGTCGATTTCGACCTTGTTTCCGGCAGATATGTTATAGATGCCAAGTCTATTATGGGTATCTTTTCCCTTGACCTCAGCAAGCCTATCGACCTGAATATTCATGCAGAGGAGAATGTTGATACAATTCTTTCAGTTCTCGCTCCATATCTTGTGTAAGCATTTTTCATACAACTACATAAGATAAGTATTTTCTTTATAAAGGGGGTTCCGCACTGCGGAATCCCCTTTTTGAATTTACATTCATCAATAATCAATAATTTTTATTCAACCCATATTGTCTGTGTTGTCTCTATGGCTGTCTTGACAAGCTCATCTATCTTTTCTGAAAGCTTAAGCTCCGATTTTTCAATAACCTTTTTATTAGGCTTTGTTACAGGGTGCTTTGCGACAAATATCGTACAGCAGTCCTCATACGGAAGTATTGAAGTCTCGTACGTTCCGATTTTCTCAGAAATATCTATAATTTCCTGTTTGTCAAAGCCGATGAGCGGTCTGATAACAGGAAGTTCACATACTGCATTGGTGACAAGCAGGCTGTGCATTGTCTGGCTTGCCACCTGGCCTATGCTCTCTCCTGTCACAAGTCCAAGACAGTCAGACTCCTTTGCAAAATGCTCTGCAATCTTCATCATATAGCGTCTCATAATTATCGTGAGCTCGTCATGTGGGCACTTTTCATATATATATAACTGAATATCCGTAAAATTGACTACATGAAGATTTATCGGACCGGAATACTGTGTCACGATTCTCGCAAGGTCGATAACCTTCTCCTTAGCCCTCTCGCTTGTATATGGAGGTGCATGGAAGTATACAGCATCAATCTTGACACCTCTCTTTGCAACCATATAACCGGCAACCGGGCTGTCAATGCCTCCCGATAACAGAAGCATTGCCTTGCCGTTGGTTCCGACAGGCATTCCTCCCGGTCCCGGTATAAGCTCTGTATAAATATTTATCCTGCTTCTGATTTCGATATTTACATATATATCAGGATTGTGGACATCCACTGTCATTTCCGGCATTGCCTCAAGTATCTTCTCACCCATAGCCATATTGATTCCCATTGAGTCAAGCGGATAATTCTTTCTTGCACGTCTTGCGTTGACCTTGAACGTCATCTTCTTTCCCCTGTACATGGTTCTGAGGTAGTCAATGACATCCTCTGCGAGCTTGTCGAAGCCCTCATCCTTAACCTGGAGCATAGGGCATATCCAGAGAATACCGAATACCTTTCTAAGTGCATTTATGGCATCCTCATCATCGAACTCACTTGTTCCCTCTACATATATTCTTCCGTTCTCCTTCGTCACGTCAAAGGTTCCTTCAACCTTTTTGAGAGCGTGACGTATCTGATGGACAAGCATGTCCTCAAATATATATCTGTTCTTTCCCTTTGTACCGATTTCGCCGTACTTTATCAAAAACGCTTTGTACATATTTCCTCCTTCCGCGTGTGGTGTAATTACAATATTTTTTTACCATACGTTGTGTAGTTTTACTGGTACACTTCCGGACACGTTCTCACTCCTTCGAACACGTAGCGGCGCGTTCGAAAGGGTCCGGCAGCGTACCAGTAAAACTACACAACTGTTTAATGGCAGATCCTAAATAGTAATTATCCTGTTATTTTCTAGTGTCTTGTGTATCTTCGAAGCATTGGAACCAGCTCGTTAAGGGCATCAATGGTTGCATCAAGCTCCTCCCTGGTGTTCATGGTGCACAGGCTGAAGCGGATGGTTGAGTCTAAGAGGCTATTCTTTACTCCGATTGCCTTCAGTGTCCCTGAGAGTGCCGGCTTGTTGGATGAGCAGGCTGAACCCGATGACACGTATATTCCCTTATCCTCAAGTGCATGCAGAAGAACCTCACTTCTCACGTCCTCAAAGCTTATGCTTATGACATGCGGTGTACCTTCGTGTCCTCTTTTACCATTGAAGGTTGTTCCCGGAATTTCAAGCACCTTTTCCACAAAATATTCTTTAAGCTCATAGAGCTTTTCTATCTTTTCATCAAAGTTCTCATAACACAGCTTCGCAGCAAGAGCCATTCCTGCTATTCCCGGCACATTCTCTGTGCCTGAACGCATTCCCTTCTGCTGTCCGCCGCCGAATATTATTGGATTTATCTTTGTCTTATCCTTGATGTACAGAAACCCCACTCCCTTAGGTCCGTGAAGCTTATGCGAGCTCACCGACATAAGATCTATATTCTCCTTTTTAGGTATAATGCGGTACTTTCCAAATGCCTGAACCGCATCCGTGTGGAATATAATCTCAGGGTTATAAGCTTTTACAATCTGCGCTGCCTCAGCTATAGGCTCGACCGCACTCACCTCGTTGTTGGCATACATAATTGACACAAGTATCGTCTCCGGGCGCAGTGCCTCCCTCAGTGCTTCAAGCTTCACACAGCCTGTGGAATCAACCGGAAGGTATGTCACCTCGAAGCCGTTCTTTTCCAAAAACACTGTTGTCTCTAAGACAGCCGGGTGCTCAATCATCGTCGTGATTATATGGCTGCCACGCCTCTTGTTCGCCATGGCACAGCCTATCAGCGCCATGTTGTCCGACTCTGTTCCGCCTGATGTAAAAAGTATTTCCTTTTTATCACATTTTAGTATTGAAGCAAGAGTTTCCTTAGCCTGTGTTACATAGTGCTCCGCCTCAACGCCCTTGTTGTGCTTAGAGGACGGATTGCCATAGTCATCAAGCATTATCCTGCTCATAAGTTCCACGACCTGCGGGTAAACCGCTGTTGTCGCCGAATTATCCAAATATATTTCCGATTTCATACTTTATCCCGATTCTGCCGCCTTACCACGGCATATTTTTAAGCATTTTCTTAAACGCTAATTTTCCAATGCGTATGCAAGCATGGACAGGAACGAAAGACCTGCTGTCTCCGTTCTGAGTATACGTTTTCCGAGAGTGATTGTGTGCATGCCAAGCTTTCTTGCCACCTCTATCTCCTCGTCCTCAAAGCCGCCCTCAGGTCCGATGAATACCGCCACACGGCTTCCGGGTGCAAGCGAACTGACAAGTCTTCTCGTCTCAGCCATTCCGTTCTCATTCTCATACGGAACAAAACAGATGTCGCACCCTGCTGCCTCCCTGACCGCAAGTGAATAGCTCATCACAGGTCTGACCTCCGGTATAAGTGAACGCTTGCTCTGCTTTGCCGCGCTCTCGCTTATCGCGTTCCATCTTGGGAGCTTAGCCGCAGCCTTCTTATCATCAAGCTTTACAACAGAACGCTTCATCGCGACAGGCACAATCTGTGATACCCCAAGCTCTACTGCTTTCTGGATAATCAGCTCAAGCTTATCGCTCTTAGGGAGTCCCTGATACAATATCACCTGACACGGAAGCTCAGTATCAGGCACATCCCTGTCAATAATATCAAACACAACATCATTGTCCGTATATTCGCTAAGCCCGCACATAAAGTTGCGCACTGCGTCACTTATCTGCGTGTTGCGCACGCTTATCATAACCTCGTCACCGTTTTTAAGGCGTATCACATTCCTGATATGATTGTAATCTGCCCCATCAACGTATATCCTGTTTTCATTTATCCGGCTCTCTTCAACAAAAAAATGATACATTTTCCTACCCCTGCATACTACAAGCATTGCCTGTAGTACAGCCACCAATAAGTAGTTTGAAAATTTTATTTTCAAACTTATCTCCTGACAGCCGTAATCGAAACCCAGTCTCCCTGATGTGAAACATCAACAATATCAAACTCAGGATTCTCCATAATTGTCTTTTTTACGGCCTCTTCCTTCATATCAATGATACCCGATGTGATAAATACACCACCATGCTTGATATGCTGTGCAATCTCCTTTGACAACGGCATAATGACATCTGCCAGAATATTCGCTGTGACAACATCATATTTCTCATAGCCAACCTCATCCTGAACAGCCTTATCATCTATTATGTTGCCCTGTATAACCTTGAAAATATCCGGTGAAAAACCGTTAGCCTCCATATTTTCAGCACTCGCAGTTATGGCATTCTCATCAAGGTCGGTTCCTATAATGCTTCTCGCACCAAGCATCCTGGCTATGACAGCAAGAATACCGCTTCCTGTTCCGACATCAAGCATATCCGTCTCCGGCATCACATACTTTTCAAGCTGCTTTATGACAAGCTGTGTTGTCTCATGCATTCCGGTTCCGAATGCAGTACCCGGGTCAATATTTACAACCATTCTTCCCTGCATGTCCTCAGGCACCGTCTCCCATGTCGGCTTAATCACAATATCCTTTACCATAAACGGCTTAAAGTACTCTTTCCAGTTGTTAACCCAGTCCTTGTCCTCCGTCTCAGACTCCTCTATTGTGCATGCTCCCACATCGACAAAGTCCTTCAGCTCCTCAAGACCATTTCTTACATTGCCAAGCAGTTCATCCGTGACATCATCCTCATCAATATAAAAGCTCACATAGCCTATTCCTTCATCAGGAGGAAGCTCCGGAAGAATATCTATGAACATAGCCTTCGTGTCCTTATCGGAAAGCTGTACATTGTCCTCAACCTGAACACCATCTATTCCAAGCTCGATAAGCATACCGCTGACTAAGTCCTCAGCGGCAGTTGTCGTAGTTATTCTGAATTTTTTCCATTTCATAATCAGTTCTCCAATTCAGCCAAATCCAGGTAATACCCACTGGGTATTACCTAAACTTTAATTATAAATCACAATTATCCTATAAGGAACGCCTTGTATCCAAGCATTGTCTCGTATACATCCGCCTTACTTACAATCTCCCATGGTGCATGCATTGAGAGGACAGGGATACCTGAATCAACAACCTCCATGCCGTACTGTGCAAGGATATATGCGATTGTTCCGCCACCGCCTACATCAACCTTGCCAAGCTCTGCTGACTGGTAATTTACCTCATGCTTCTCAAGTGTGCTTCTAAGCTCTCCTAAGAACTCTGCATTACAGTCATTGCTTCCTGACTTTCCTCTTGAGCCTGTAAACTTGTTAAATACCATACCTCTTCCAAGGAATGCCGCATTCTTCTTCTCAAAGGCTGCTGCATAGAGAGGGTCAAATGCTGCACTTACATCGGATGAGAGCATCTTAGAGTTAGTGAGTGCCCTTCTGAGCTTAATCTCAGAATAATCTCCAAGACAATTGAGTACTTCTGCAACCATATTCTCAAAGAACTTCGAGTGCATGCCTGTTGCGCCGACGCTTCCTATCTCCTCCTTGTCAACCAGAAGGCATACGCTTGTCTTATCCACATCCTTTACATCAAGCATGGCAATGAGTGATGTGTATGCACATACTCTGTCATCATGGCCGTAGCCCATAATCATGCTTCTGTCCATGCCATAGTCTCTTGCCGGACCTGCCGGAACTATCTCAAGCTCTGCACTGAAGAAATCCTCCTCCTCAATGCCATACTTCTCCTTGAAAATACGAAGCATTGCTGCTTTAACGCTCTCCTTTGCCTCCTTATCATCCTTCTTGTCATCTTCCTTCTCAGGTATGCTTCCAATAAGAACATCAAGATTCTCCCCTTCTACAACCTTAGCACCCTTCTTCTCCATCTGCTCAGCTGCAAGGTGAATAAGAAGATCTGTCACTCCAAGTACAGGATCATTCATATCCTCTCCGATAACCACATTGACTGTCCTGCCATCCTTAAGCGCAACAACACCATGCATTGCAAGCGGAAGCGCAACCCACTGATACTTCTTAATTCCGCCATAATAATGTGTATCAAGAAGAGCCATATCCGAATCCTCATATAACGGATTCTGCTTTACATCTATTCTCGGGGAATCAATATGTGCTCCAAGAATCTTCATACCATTCTCAAGAGGCTCCTTGCCGATATTGAAGAGAGCAAGTGTCTTTCCCATATGGCATGCATATACCTTATCACCTGCCTTTAACTTACCGTTCTTGGCAATAACCTTCTTTAAATCCCTGTAGCCAGCGTTTCCAGCAATCTTAATTGCCTCTGCTGCGCACTCTCTTTCAGTCTTGCAATCCGAAATATACTTCTTGTAGTCCTCGCAAAATTTAAAAATCATTTCCTTTTTGGCTGCATCTGAAACAGTCCATACATTCTTTCTTTCCATTTTTACATGTACTCCTTTTATTATAAAATATAAAATAATATATTGATGTTGGGGTCAAAACATGTGCTATAAACTTAGCATGTATAACGTATTATATTTATGCATATCACGACTTTTGGAAGAAGCTTAGATGTTCTTAGA
>DNFT01000003.1 GCA_003486385.1 Eubacterium sp.
AAGCTTCTCCCAAAAGTCGTGATATGTATAAATATAATACGTTATACACAGCTAGTTATATATAACATGTTTTAACACCCGAATCATAATATAAAAAACCGGGCAGACCTCACGTCCGCCCGGAGTAAATTACGCTATTTGTTACGTGTAAAAAAATTTGAAAGCTGTGCAAACTGTGCAAGTGTGAGCGCCTCACCGCGTATGCTTGGGCTGACGCCAAGCGATTCAATCGCCTTTGCTATCTGCTCCTTTGTAAGCGTAAGCTCTGTGGAATTGGACAGACCATTTGCAAGGGTCTTCCTTCTCTGGTTAAAGCTCGCGCGTATAAGCCTGAACATAAATTCCGCGTCATCGACCTCAACAGGGCACTGTGCGTGCCTTTTAAGTCTTATGACGGCTGAGCCTACGTTCGGTCTTGGCATGAAGCAAGTCGGAGGCACATTCAGAACTATCTCCGGCTTTGCATAATACTGGACAGCAAGAGACAACGCACCATAGTCCTTCGTTCCCGGACCTACCTGCATTCTGTCTGCGACCTCCCTCTGAACCATTATGGTTATGCTGTCAATCGGCACATGGCTCTCAAAAAGTCCCATAATGATAGGGGTTGTTATGTAATACGGAAGGTTCGCCACAACCTTTATCGGACGCCCGCCATTCTTTTCTTTTGCAAGCGCCGCAATATCGACCTTCAATATATCCTCGTTAATTACCGTCACATTGTCATAAGCCGCAAGTGTCTCCTTAAGGATAGGGATAAGGTTGGTGTCAATCTCCACCGCCGCAACCTCACGCGCATTCTCGCACAGAAGCTGTGTCATGGTTCCGATTCCTGGCCCTATCTCAAGGACAAAATCATCCTTCGTCACGCCTGCCTCACGGACTATCTTCTCGACAACATTACCATCAATGAGAAAGTTCTGCCCGAAACGCTTCTGAAACATGAAACCATATTTGTCTATTATCTCTCTTGTGTTTGTTGGATTTCCAAGATGTTTGTTTTCCAAGTTTTTCCTCTTTCTATTTTATAATCCGGAAGTGTACTAGCAAAATTACACAACGTACTGCTGTCACACACTGAGTTTCTCAATTACCCTATATCCCGAACAGCCTCCGCGCATTCTCGTTCGTGACGGCAATTACCTCTTCCCCGCTCACATTTTTAAGCTGTGCAATCTTCTCCACAACATATGGAAGATTAAGGGAGCTGTTCCTCCTGCCACGGTTCGGAACAGGCGTAAGATATGGGCTGTCCGTCTCAAGAAGCAGTCTTGACAATGGTGCCAGCTGCACAGTCTCCACAAGCTTCTTCGCATTCTTGTAGGTCACAACACCGCCGACGCCAAGATAATATCCGGCATCAAGATACTGCTTTGCCATCTCCGGAGAGTACGAATAGCAGTGAATTACTCCGCGTAGTGCCTTGTATTCATTGCCCAGAAGGATATCCGCTGTGTCCTTCGCCGCCTCGCGGCTGTGAATTATAACAGGCTTGTCCACCTCAAGCGCAAGGTCTAACTGCCTTACGAACCATTTTTTCTGGATGTCCGCCTCAGGCTCATTCCAGTAATAGTCAAGTCCGATTTCGCCCACGGCGACAACCTTCTTATTGTGCAGTGCCGCGTACTTCATATACTGTATGAACTCCTCCGTAAGCGGAGCCGTCTCATTCGGATGTACACCCACCGCCGCGTATATATAATCGTATTCACCAGCAAGTGCAATGCTGCTCTTAGTCGATTCCATGGAGGCACCGACATTGACAACATACTCTATACCCTTTTCAGGGAGCTCTTTTAAAAGCTCCCTGCGATCCTCATTGAACGCTTCATCATCATAATGAGCGTGTGATTCAAATATTCCCATGATATTTTCAGCCATAGTTTCTTAATTGATATTATCCGATGCTTACTCCGTTCGGTACATCCTTCTCCGCTGTGAGAAGCACAGGCTTGCCCTCTGCGTCCTCAGCGCACAGAAGCATGCCCTCTGAGAGCACTCCCGCAAGCTTGGCAGGCTTTAAGTTAGCGACAACCACAACCTTCTTACCGACCATTTCTTCTGCTGTATAGTAAGGTCTGAGACCGGATACAATCTGGCGCACCTCGCTACCCATCCTGACCTGTGAGCAGAGAAGCTTTTTTGACTTCTCAACATTCTCACACTTGATAATCTGTCCAATTCTAAGCTGTGTCTTGAAGAAATCGTCAATGGTAATCTCCGGAGCCTTCTCCACATCGACACCTGCCTCTTTGGAAGCACTGCCGTCCTTGGCGCCGTCGGCTGCCTCAGCGTTGTCCGCGCTGCTTCCGTCAGCTGCTGCCTCAGCCTCAGCCATCACCTTCTGCTTGGCTCTGATTTCCTCTACCTTCTCCATAACCTCTTTTACATCAAGACGTGCAAAAAGGATTTCCGGTGCCTCGGTAACCTTGTTTCCTGAAGGATACAGACCGAAGGTATTAAGGCTCTCCTTGCCTCTTGGCTGTGCGTTGAGCTGCTTTCTGATACGCTCAGCGGTCTCCGGCATGAATGACTCTAAAAGCTCCGCACCGATTAAAATGCTCTCAACAAGGTTGTAGAGAACTGTCTCAAGACGCTCCTTCTTAGCCTCATCCTTTGCAAGCGCCCAAGGCATAGTCTCATCGATATATTTATTGCATCTCTTAAAGAGATTGAAAATCTCAGTCATGGCGTCCGCAACACGAAGCTCCTCCATCTTAGCGTCAACCTTAGCCATTGTTCCAAGAACAAACTTCTTAAGCTCCTCATCGACCTCCTCAGCAACACCTGTGTTATTGACAACCCCTCCAAAGTACTTGTTGGACATGGATATTGTTCTGTTTACAAGGTTTCCGAGTGTGTTGGCAAGCTCTGAGTTCATTCTCTCAACCAAAAGCTCCCATGTAATCACACCATCGTTCTCAAACGGCATCTCATGGAGCACAAAGAAACGAACCGCGTCAACGCCAAATAAATCTACAAGGTCATCCGCATAGATTACATTTCCCTTGGACTTGCTCATCTTGCCGTCACCCTGTAAGAGCCAAGGGTGTCCGAATACCTGCTTAGGAAGCGGAAGGTCAAGAGCCATGAGGAAAATAGGCCAGTAAATTGTATGGAATCTGATAATGTCCTTGCCGATAAGATGAAGGTCGGCAGGCCAGAACTCATTAAATAACTCACCGTTGCTGCCATCGGCATCGTAGCCAAGACCTGTTATATAATTGGTGAGCGCGTCAAGCCATACATATACAACATGCCTGTCATCGAAATCTACCGGAATTCCCCACTTAAATGAGGTTCTGGACACACACAAATCCTGAAGTCCCGGAAGAAGGAAATTGTTCATCATCTCATTCTTTCTCGATACAGGCTGTATGAACTCAGGGTGTGTGTTGATATAGTCGATAAGCCTGTCCGCATACTTGCTCATCTTAAAGAAGTATGCCTCCTCCTTAGCCGGCTTACACTCTCTTCCGCAATCAGGGCACTTGCCGTCAACAAGCTGTGACTCAGTCCAGAAGGACTCACAAGGTGTACAGTACATACCCTCATAATGACCCTTGTAGATATCACCCTTGTCATAGAGCTTCTTGAAAATCTTCTGAACCTGCTTCTCATGGTACTCGTCAGTTGTTCTGATAAACTTATCATAGGAGGTATTCATAAGGTCCCAGATTCTCTTTATCTCGCCGGCAACATTATCGACATACTGCTTAGGTGTAACACCTGCTGCCTCTGCCTTTAACTCAATCTTCTGTCCATGCTCATCGGTTCCTGTCTGGAATCTTACATTGTAGCCCTGAAATCTCTTATATCTTGCAATACTGTCCGCAAGAACGATCTCATAGGTATTGCCTATATGCGGCTTACCTGATGTATAGGCAATGGCTGTTGTGATATAATAATTCTTCTTTTCCATTTGACAAATCACTCTTTTCTTCTATAGTTTTATTAATCAAGGTTATTTATGTCACAAGACTACCACAAGTGTTTTTCCTTGTCAAATAAATACGCTTTCTTACAGATTTTACTGCGCATGTGTGCCGAACTTTCTGCCCACATGACAGTATACGCCCGGCCTGGACTGAGAAATCTGCTGTCTGTAGAAAATTTCTCTGCCCTCGCGACAGTATACGCCCGGCTTGGACTGAGAAATCTGCTGTCTGCAGGCAATTTCTCTGCCCTCGCACCAGCATATCCCCCGGCTTAGGCAGAGAAATCTGCTGTCTGTAGGCAATTTCTCTGCCCTCGCACCAGCATATCCCCGGCTTAGGCAGATAAATCTGCTGTCTGTAGAAAATTTTTCTGCCCACGCACCAGTATACGCCCGGCTTAGACTGAAAAATCTGCTCCCTGGAATAAATTTCTCTGCCCACAAGACCTCATATCCCCCGGCTTAGGCAGAGAAGCATCTATTTAATCTCTTTTCTACAACTAATTCAGGAAAAAATAATTCCCCCTGCTCTCCACCTCCATATCAAGCTTCACCTCCGGCAGCCCTGTGTCCGGGTTCTCTATGCCAACGGCAAGAGCCACCTCTGATTTTCCGGCGTTTTTCGATTCTGCCGGCATTTCCACCAGCCTTCTCCTGTCATCGTCTGTGAGTGTGAGACGGCACTGTGCACTTTCGCCCGCATAAATATCAGTAAGCCTTATGTCTGTCTCATAGCGGCTCACAACGCTTCCGTCCGAACCGATAAGGTATACGCATAACGGCCAGTCAAAATACATCGGTGCTGTTCCGTGATTATTGACAGTCAGCTTTACCACCATGCTTCCGGTGAACCGATTATCAATTATCCTACACCTCGAAACGCCGTAACGATAGCCAAGGCTTCCCAGCACCTCATGCACTTCACCGGGATAAGCCTTTTCATCCTTGTTCGCAATAGGACACATCGGACCTATAAAGGTCATGTGCGAGTCTGCCAACAGACTGAGCGTCTCATCCAGCCTGTCCGTCAGCAGCTCAGACATCGGATATGCACTTGTAAACTCACCACCGACAGGCGCGCTCTTCCACACCTCAGGAACCGCAATAAGCTCCATCGGTGTCTCTGGACCGGAATAGGTTCCGCCCTCGGAAATCCACGAAAGCCACCTCTCTGTATCCCCAAAGTGGCCTGTCATATCATTATATACACCCATCCCATACTCAGACACATAAGGAAACGGTCTGCGCATAAGAAGCTTTGCGTTAGGAAATGCAGTCAGATACGGCTCCACATATTCCCTCAGAAGCTCCTCGGGTGGAAGCCTTTTTATACCGTCATCATATTTTACATGCCACTCACCCCAGTGTCCGACACTTCCAAGCTCTATAAAACAGAAAAAAGAGTCCACTCCATATCTTTCCCCCAGCGCCTTGACCGCCTTAGCATGATACTCTATGAATGTCCTGTTGGAATAGTCCGGTGAGTACCCCCTTCCGTATGCAGTATCATAGAATGTTCCATCGCCTGTCTTTTCATACAACCAGTCAGGGATATCTATATGTTCCCCATCGGATGGTTCATCGCACACAAACCTGAAAACAACCTTTTTTCCCGCCGTACGCCATGTATCCAGAAAATTTTCCTCCTCAATTCCCGCGAAATCGAACACGCCCTCCTCCGGCTCAAGCTCACGCCATGTGACATCCATATATACCAGAGTATTATCCCCAACAGCGTCAAAATAATCGGCATTCGGTGCAAATCCCATCATCGGGTTTCTAAACACAGCGTCCACAGTATCATAGCTGTACGATTTTACACGAACCCTCCTTATAACGGCAATGATGGCTGCCGCCGCAAGTATCATAAATAACACGCAAAAAGCTGTCGTTCTTCTTTTATCAACCATGGTATTCCCCGTTAAATTCTATCAATGCGGCATCGTTCACCCCCTCAAGGCTCCTTATCCGCTCCACAAAGCTCTGATTGCCATTCTTACATCTTACCTGCACCGTAAGCTCAGTATTCTCACCCCTTAAAATCTTAGAGCGCACAGTATGCCTAAGCTTCCCCAGTGCCCTGATGACATTGTCCCCTGCCGCATCACCGACATAATGCACAACAAGCATATACTGATACCCGCCAGCCCCACGGAGGCTGAAGCATAAGACAAGAGCTATCATTATGGCATACGCAATTCCCGCCAATATGTACATGCTGGCTCCTATCGTGATTCCGGTTGTTATCGCCCAGAACATATACATGAGGTCAAGCGGCTCCTTTATCGCTGTACGATAACGCACAATCGATAGCGCCCCCACCATGCCAAGTGATATGACAATGTTGGTGCTTATCGCCAGCGTCACCATACTCGTAAGCACCGTCATCCCCACCAGCGTGATTGCATAATTCCTGCTGAAAACAACCCCCTTATAAAATTTCTTATACACCGCATAAATAAGCAGCCCCATGACAAGTGCCAGCAGAAGATCTGCCGTCATCGTCAGAATAGTCGATAAAGAGATTGCCTGATTATACATCTCCGACTCCAGAACCGATTTCTTTATGACATCCTTTATACTCATCGCTCTACCCTTCCCCTCTCAATACTACGCATACACTCCTCACCCTCTAAGCGGCTCCTTCTGTTTCTCAAGGCACATAGTGTATTTTGAGTACGCCATGTACGCACTGTCCGCCACCGGAAGCAGCCTTCTTATCAGCTCCGGCAGGTACTCCGTGAATTTTACCTCCATTATCAGCATCCCCTCTTCCATAACATACATGACAGGAAGCCCTTTGTCAAAAATATTGTCATTAAACAACCCGGCTCGTATACCGCAGTCAAAGGTGAGCCTCACATCTCCGTAGGGATACACGAAAGGTATCCTGTCATAATCCACAATCACCTTCGGACGCATCCCGTTTAACGCACATTGAAAATAAAATTCCCTGCACAGCCGCTCCTCCCTTTCCGCCAGAAAGCCATATCTGCCGGAAACAATCTGCTCCACCTCAGCTCTGGTAAGCGTTGCCGAGGTCTTGTGTATATACTGCCCCTCCTTGTGCTTACACTCAAGTTTAATAATACTGTCACTATAGTTGTATATTCTTATCCGATATTTGCTCCTCGCCTCCACACCCGCAAGCTTCTCCTCATAGGCGCACTCATAACAGTCATCAAAGTACAGGCTTCTAATCATATACCCGGCGTTTACGTGCTCCGTATGCGACTGTGAAGCCGGGCTGCCGTTCCCCGCATGTGAATCTGCCTGCATAAACATGCGCACCCTCTCCATAATCGCATTTTTTTCCTGTTCATTTATAAGATATTTTAATTCATGGCGGAATGCACCTGTATCACTCCTCATATACATCCTCCTGGACACTTCCGTCCGGCATTACAAAAAAGCACTTGACTCCATGTATAACCTGGTTGCCGGAAGCCACATAATAATCAAATGCCCTCTGTTCTATGCCCGACTCATTTTTTGCCGTCATCCTCATAAAATACTGTCCCGGCTCAAGCTCTCCCTCATACAGATACTCCGTGGCGAACAAGCCCTCAACCCTCAGGACAGGCTTCTCAAAGGTATAATCCTTTGCCAGCTCAAGCGTATAATAAATATCCTGAGCCTGAAAATCATACGAAGCATCCCACGCAAAATACATGCCCTCGTCTGTCACCTGCGGAATACCGATAAAAAACGGCTGTGGTGACTCAAGGCTGAGCTTATACAGCCTGTAATTATTTTCCACCTCGTCCGGCAGTGCCTTTATAAAAGCTTCATACTGCCCACCGGTTAACGGCATGTGCTCCGAATCCGGATATGAGTACGCATATTTTCTTACAACCGGCGCATAAATATCAATCATTTTCTCAAGCTTTTCCCTTGTAATTATATTTCTGTATTCCTCAATCTTATCATCAAGGCCGGCTCTCAGCTCATTATCCATGAGGACACGCCTGAACAGGACGTTACCCCAGTAGTTGCTTATTCCGATTTCCCAGCCGCGATCCTGACTGCGGAGCTTCGCCTTGGTATCATAGAACGCACCATCGTTATCCCACGATATAAAATAGAAGGTATCGCTGTTTAGCGGACTGTATAGGAATACATTTCTTGACTGGGTATCAACATTTCCCATAAGAATATGAAACGCCATCCACGAAAACATGTTTTCCCTGCAGAACCACCTGTCCATAATCTGTGTGATTGGAATTGAGTAATCATTCAGCTCATCAAGCATCGCAATAAGCTTGCTGTGGTCGTCATTATCCTTTATCTCAATCAAATCCTCAAATGCGTCCACATCATAGTCCGCATCATTTTTCACCATAATGACGTCCTCATATCTGTAAAACTCAAAAAAATTTATCTTATAGAGCTGACCATTCTTGTCAAGACCATGGCTCCTGAGTGCGCGCTTGTTGAGCTGCTCCACCTGTGTATACAGCCCGTAGTCCTTAAACTCTCCGCTTCCTCCCTCAGTCATATCCTTCACATACAGATGCACGAACCGGGTTCTCATAGCTATCATTCCGGGAAGCTCACTCATAAGGTCATAGCAGAGCTTATTGGCAAAACGGCTCTGATCCTGCTCATGCTTATTGAGATTTATCACCTTCTGGTCATCCCATATCCCCTTATTATCGCGGATTGTTATTCTGTAATTTTTCTGTGCATATCGTGTTGAGGTCTGACCTCTTATGGTCACCGTGGCATTCGGAACTACCTGCCCATAGCCTAACTGTCCCTCAACCGGACCATTCTCATCCCCAACCTGCAATAACCCATTGACTGCATACCGCTCAATTCCAAGCTCATCATAATGATATGCCGAATAGCTGTTTACCTGCGTCCATGTGTGATCCGTGTTGTCCGAAGCATTTCCCTCACTCACAGTGAGATACATTGTCACAACCGAGGCAGGGTCACGGTTCTCATATAAAGCTGTGTTATCATATATCATTCTCCCATCGCCCGCACCCGAGGTATCCGAAACGGTGTCCTGCTGTTTTCCCACATCGCCCCACGGTACCGACTGCTCAATCGTCTGTTTCATATCGGAATCATAATTGTTCATTGAGCATGCTGCCGGCACGGCAGACAGCCCCGCCAGACAGATACAGCCCATTACTTTTTTTAACATCTTCACGCCTGTTCCTCCCCGCTAAATTCCATTGCCCGCTCTCTTTTCAGGTCTTTTCTCCACCTTTTTTCATATTCGGAACCAAAATATGAAGCTGCATTGGTAAGCATCCCCTTCTTAACCTCCTCGACAACAGGCTGGCTGCACAGCACATGATAAAGAAGCCTTCTAAGGTAGAGCCTTAACCCTGTAAATGCCACTATCGAAAACACAACCGTTCCGATCCAGAAGCCGGCACCATAATACATTGTATCAAGCCTGCTGCACACCCATGTACCTGCACAGCTCACGGACATAAAGCTCAGAGCGCTGATAAGTGCACCCTTGTTGTCGGCAAAGTAAAGCTGTATAAGCATCAGACAGTTTCCAACCGCATAGAAGGCATAACCCATGCACAGAACCCTGAAAATCCCCAGCATGTCATCATTCATTCCCAGCGGAAGCTTCGGAAGAACAATCGAACCCACTATTATAAATACTATTGTGACGAACAACTGCTTCATGAACGTATATGTCAGCTCCCTGTACAGGACGGACTTCATCTCCTCCCCTGCCTGATTTATGTCCTTGAGTATTCCTCCATTGTTGAGCGCGTCAAAATAAGCCCTGTATCTGGGGTAAAAATTCACCTCAACCGATATGACAAAATTTATGGTGGTCACAAGAATCGACAGAAAAGCCGCAATTGCCGGAATATCATAAGCCGGTGCAGCATAAAAAAGCCCCTGTATGTGCTCCCCTGCAGGGCTGCCCCACATTATAACCAGATGTCCGAACAGTCCAAGTGACATGGCAAGCCCCAGAAATACAAGTGACGGATACCTGTCAAACCATGGCAGGAAGCTCGCTGCCGTGACATCCCCCTTCGGAAAATAATCGCCCATAAGCTTATAGTAGAATACCGCCATTACTCCATACGCCAGTACTACTGTAAACAGCATTGCCGATATAACCTCCGAGTTAAAAAGCATAAGCAGCACTGCGCCCGCAACTGCGGCAGCCACAACCGCAGACGCGAACACCTTTATTATTCCACGATAATTCTTGACCGCCGTGAGGTAGCTCATCTCATTCCACACAATGACCAGCTCTCCAAAAAGGACAACACATAGCAGTGCATACACGGCTGTAACGCCTGCAAATGCCATAAAAATTCCGTACATGATTTCACCTGAGATAAGCATGGCACAGGTGCTTCCCCAGAATGCTGGAAGCACAGCTCCCCTGCTGCCGCTGTAAAGACTGTCCGCCACGAACCGCGTCATGACCATCGAGAATGTATTGCTCCACACCATAGAGGCAAGCAGTGTGTATGTAACCATGCTGTTTAACAGCTCCCTTTCATGGAATGATGCTCCAAAATATGCCGACATAAGGCCTATCAGTATAAGAAAAAACATTCCCAGCAGCATAGGTCCCACGCACACCGTCCCGGCATAGCCATACGCCCTGATAAGCTGAAATACTCCCTTTTTTGAAAACATTTTCTTTAGCTCGAACCCTATTCCCGCCATAATACTCACCCTCACTTTAATATTCCTGATATACAATTATGAAACTTAAATCCGCCAATAAACAGTTACACGCTATATTCCATAGTTACCCACCCAATAATTTTCTGTATATATCCCTATAGTTCTCCATCGAAACCTCATGTGTATAGAACATATTCACCCTTCTTTTCCCGGCTTCCCCCATCCTTCTCCTTTTTTCCGGCTCGCTGCACAGCTCCAGCATCGCCTGTGCAAGCTGCTCCTTATTCATAGGAGGAACACATATCCCGGCGTTTCCAAACCCATCACTGCCCTCAATCAGCCCGCGGCAGCAGCCAACATCCGTTGTCACACATGCACGCCCGGCTGCAAACGCCTCAAGCACCGATAAGGGCTGCCCCTCAGAAATGCTTGTAAGTATCACAAAATCTATTTTTTTGATATATTCGGATACATTCACAACACCGGTGAATATGATTCCCTTGACATCAAGCTGCTCAATCAGTGTCTTACATTCCTCATAATATTCCTCATCATCCACATCACCCATTATGTGAAGCCGCGTATTCGGCATGATACGCCGCACCTCTGCGAACGCATATATCATTGTCTTTATATCCTTTATCTTGGCTATGCGGACAATCGCACCTATATCCACGTAGCCGTCAGCTTCCTTTACCCCCACCCCGGCGAATTTTTCTGTGTGCACGCCGTTCGGGGTTACCATAAGCTTCGACTCCTCGCAGCCAAGCTCATGCTGTATCCCGTTTGCCTTTTTATATAGAGCCGTCACAACATCAGCATGTGCATACGCACAATCCGAAAAAAGGCGGAACATGTTTATCCACTGATTCTTAAAATACGGCAGAACCCATTGTGCACGAAGAAGCTCCTCCTCACGCTCCCTGGTGTATATGCCGTGTTCCGTGAGTATAAAAGGTTTTTTATACTTCCATTTTCCAAGGCTTCCAAGTATTCCGCTGTAGCCGGTTGCCGTGGCGTGATAGATGTCCGCCTGTGGAACCTCCTGTGTCATAAGATAAAGCTGCGGAAGTACCATTGACCTTACATTGTAATAAAAATCGGTGAATGACAGATATGTGAATCTTCCCTCGCACAGCTGCATAATTATATTCAAAAACATAGGACTCATCATCATATTGACCGGATTAACCTTTTTATCCTGAAACAGCTCGAAAAGCACGTCCCAGTTAAGGCTCTCACCCTCAAAAAGCTTTTCAAGCTCCGTTCTCTCCTCCTGAGTGAACCGGAGCTTTCTTCCACCATTTTTCAGCTTCTGCTCTAATGCATCATCAAGAAACACCTCATGTACCTCAACCACATTTTCCGGCAGCTCATACTTATAATGCCCCCTGTTTCCAGCCTGCGCCCCTATGCACCATAAAACAAAATCCACCTCCGGCATCGCCTGAATATACTGGTGCATCCAGCTAGACACTCCTCCGTACACATAGGGATAACTGCCCTCTAATATCATACAGACTCTCACCTTGCACCTCCTATATATATCATTATCTCGTCACTGTCCGCCGTGAGCAGATACATGCTTCCCGATATATGCTCATAGCTGCACCCGCTCGCCCCCTCAATAACTCCGTCACTTATACGCACCAGAAAGCACGCCTCCCCGGAGAAGCTTCCCAGTCTGAGCCTTATACCCTCATCTGTGTATTCTCTCTGCACCGTGAGCTTGTCATACTTTTCGACCGCCCTTCCCATACCGCTTCCGGTCACATTGCAGATTGAAGGTGCGGACTCATAGACCCACTCAATGTAATCTTCAAGACACCCGCTCATGTATTCCCAGCCAAGCGACGCACCCCTGTCCTCATCCAAGGTGTCATCCGGGTGGGTAAAATGCGACTGGACATACTGATAATTAAGCTCCGACAGCGCAACAAGCATCTGGTAATCATCTATGACACATCCTGAGGTTATTCGCGGGGTGCTTATCACGCCGTCCTCCTCGACCCTGAATTCCTGTTCATAAGCTATATTTTCTGCATCCTTAAGAAATGTCGAGGCTATCACCTTTATCTGCGGCGCCGCCTTAATAAGCTCCTTTCTTCCCTCCTCAGATAAAATATTCGATGGCGGGACATACACGCAGAAATCATTATCCGGAAAAAGTTCCTCCGAAAAATCCACCAGCTCCTGCACCGCAGCCTCTATATCCTTTCCGGACTTCCACAGTCTGTAGGCACCATACTTTTTGTCCTCATCAACTCCTTCCAGGCACAGCGGCATGTGGTTATAACCGTGTAACCCAAGCTCTCCTCCGTTGTTCAAAAGCATATTTCCGAATTTTAAAAAGCGCGCCGTAGCCCCATTCCCCTCAAGGGGTGCCTCAACCTCATCCGAATAATTTTCTATTATAAGCCCCGTATGGATTATCCCGAACCTCTTCTCGAATTCCATCATTTTCGGCCACCATACATTCGTATAAAATGAGGCTACATCCACCCCGTAATCCCTTCTTATATACTCCGCATTGCCCGCCGGAACAGGGGACGGAAAATCATCCAGATAGAACGCAGAAGCATTGATTACCGGATACACATAGGCATCATAGAGTGCCGTGTATGCAAGGTTTATGAAGCCTCTTGCATATTTTTCCGTCACCGCCTGATTTATCACGGCAACCCTTCCCTTTCCGTAATCATTCGTCCACACAATCGGCACGTCGCCCTCCTCCGAAACCACATAGACATCACAGTCATTCTTCAGCTGTACCTGCAGCGATGACATCACGCCCTCCTTCATGCTCCTGTCATACCAGAATATGTCATCGTCATCCGCTCCTATCATGCAGCCCTTCAAAAAACGCACGCCATACACATTGGGATAATTGTCGATTATGTCTATTCCGAACTTAGCCGCCACAGCGTTAAAAAAAGGGTCGACCTCCGGCGTCACCACCGTAAGCAGCCTGCCGCCCTTTTTTACCCACGAAAAAACAGGCATGAGCTTATCCGCAAACACGTCCCAGTTCTGGAAGGTAACCACTGCGGCGGCATATTCGTCAAGCACGGACACTTCAAAATTCTCATCCACCCTGCATATATCATATCCGACCTTCATGCTGTCAAGCACCGTCTCCATAATGTCAAGGTAAGTATCGCTCACTTCCTCAGCCGATGTGAGAATCAGACATTCCTTTGTCAGCTCAATTTCTTCCGTATATATAGTTTCCCATTCTCTCACTGCAGCAGAAGTCTGCTCATAGCCGATGCCTGCCCTTTCCCTGAACACGAGAATACTCAGCACGAACAAGGCTGCAACCGGGAGCAGAACCTTTCCCGCAATTTTTTTCCTCATACCACTCATAGTCAAATCACCTCAATCTGCATGTGACCATACATCCATCCACTGCCTTCCACTGCTGTCCAGATATATGTCCTTATCCTTTATTTCCTGTAGGACATCCTGAATTCGCTCCCCATTATTCGTACAGTAATAATACTGCACATACAGGCAGTACACTCTTATATCCTGCGGGTATTTCTTTTCAAGCAACGCAAGTCTTTTATCTATGCCATCAGTTATTCCAAGCATTATACTGTTTTCTATATACTCGAACTCATACCGCACCGCCTCAGGCTGCATGACACACAGCTTTTCCAGAACCTCATGAAGTCTCATACGGTACTGCCTCAGCACGGTATCCGTGATAAACCCGCTGTCTATGTATGCCTTGAGCTCATTTCTGCATTTTACAAGCGCATACGAATCCTCCGGATTTAACCTTATATCTTCAAGCAGGCGTCCTATCCGCTCCTCGTACCCGCTCTGTATCTCCATCATGGATGTGGACGCATAATGTGTGAGCTCGACATCATCGGACAAAGTTACCCTTTTTAACAGCTCAACATACTGCTCCGGATTGGCATGCAGAAGCTTCATCATCAGCTTTCTGCTCACAACCGGACTGTTCACGGTCATCGCCTCCTCAAGCGGGACAATAAAGTCATCATCCTTCCCGGCAATCACTTCCCTGCGCCACACAGCCTCGCCCTGAGTCCTCCCGTATTCCTCGACATCCCGCAAAGCCTGTCTGCTATGCCTCGCCTGCCATTCATCAATAAACAGCAGCATATACCCACACACCGGAAGCAGCACCACAGCCGGAAAGATGACATGGCGCGTCCTAAGCTTATTTAACCTCATCATAGCGAAAATCACTGCACATATTATCAAATGTAACGCCGGCAAAACCCAAAGCACTATATTCCCCATAACAAACTCACTCCCTGACCTGCTCAAACTCTATCCCGCTATTCAAAAGCCGCCCCGCAACAGCCTTCATGTCCGCACTGCTTGTCTGTGACAACAGAAGGCACAGCTTTCCGTCCTTTCCGATTCCAAGTACATCATTCTCACGCACAAGCCCCGAAATTCTCCTGCTTATTTCATTAAGCTTCCTGTCATCTTTGACCTCTATCTCAAGCAGCACATAATCCGAATACTGTTTTCTTCTCATCCGCTTCTTCACATCAAGAAGCTCCTCGAATTTATCAGCCTCAAGAATCCTTGTATCCTCAATCATTTTCTCACCCATTTCATAGAATTCCATCGCACGCACAAGCGAATCCTGTATCAAATCCGACATTATTCTCAATTTGTTGGAAAACTCCATATTCATCTGTGTGTAGTCTGCCTCCATAATGAGAAGCATTCCCACAAGCACCCCTTCCCTGCGTATGGGTGTCGCGTATGCGGGATAATTTTTGAGTGCCTTGCGGTTAAAAAATGTCTCATTATTTTTAAGACATTCAAGCAGTTCGGGATAATCCGTAATTTTGAGTGATTTTTCAGCACTGCCGGTGCAGCGTCTTGAGCACACATACAATCTTGCAAACGTGCTGTCCGCCTTTATGCTGTATATCGCGACATGCGAATTGCCAAGAATCTCCTCACAGACATCCACAGCCTCATAAAATACCATTTCCGGAAGTGTTGAGTTGAGCCTTTTTACGACAGAATACATCTTGCCGAAGCTGTCCTTATATCCGATTATCTGATTATTGAAGCGCTCCTTTCCCTTTGCCACCTCCGTATAAAGCCCCTGCAGAAAATCATATTTTTCTTCCAGAAGCTTCAATTCATCCGCTTTACTTTTTATGTCATCGCGCGCCTTATCCCTGTTATATCCCAGCACACAGCCGATTAGCAGATAGCAGGCAAACGGCAGCCAGTTCTGGACATTAAAAAATAACACCTGCCATGACATCTGCGCCGCATTGGAGAAAATGTACCCCACACCCGCCATAAGTGCGGACATCGCACCAGCCCCAAGTCCATTTATACATGCAATGATGGTGATATATACAAATCTGAAATCAATAAAGTTAAACATTCCGTTGTCCCTTGTAAGGTAATTGAGTGCTTCCGCCACTGCGAAAAGAACTATCTGCTCCACAACAATTCTGAAAATCCTTCGTGACAGAATACTGTGCGCCCTGCGATTTTTATTCTTATTATTCCTTTCAAGCTGGCTGTGTGACGCCTCCTCTAAATCCCTTCTGATATCCGCCATCGGAGCCCAGCCGTACTCCCTCCGTGCCCACTCATCGGTCTGATACAGCGGTGTACACTCATCCTTCCCGCTGTATTTTACTTCAACCTGTAAGCCATGCTCCCTGCCAAGCTCTGTATAAAGCTTCGCCAGCTCCTCAAAGCTTATCTTATTTCTGCCGCTTATGTTGCTGTCCAGATAAGGCTCCTCCCAAGGGTCATCGAACATCCTGCAAAGCAGCAATGCCAGATCATCCTCCCTGAGAAAATCCGTCTGTGTACTCTCATAACCCGGAAGCACAAGCTGTTTTCCCGAAAGCACGGTGTCAAGCCACCTTCCGGCATGACTTGTCTTTATCACGGTATGATACAGATACGGAACACGCAGAAGCTGAACCCTAAGCCCCTGCACCTGCGCCGCCTTGCGGCAGAGCTGTTCACACGCAGCGAGAAGCACCTCCCTGCTCATCTCGCCTTTTTTTCTGTCCTCCTGCGGTCTGTTTCCTGTTATATAGATAAAGCTGCTGATATTTCTTTTTCTGCACAGGTACAGTATGTATTCAAGCTTCTCAAGCTCATCAAATATCTTTTTCTCACCATCAAGCACCCGTGAAAAGAAAACAACAGTTTCAAAATTAAACGAACGGAAAATATGCTCCGTATCCTCATCATTTTCGGATTTAAAAAACAGAATATTCTTTTTCTTAAGTTTATCTTTTGTACAACTTTCGTTTAATACAATACACCTGTACTCTTTTTCTATAGCATTGTAAAAGCCCTCCGATACCGCAGCTGTATTTCCCGCAAATAATATGTCCACGTTAAGTCCTTTCCGTAATTCCGCCTGTTACCATGCGGAATACTATTTATATTCAGCTTATATTCCTCTCATTTTTGTCCTAAATATTCCATAACCCCCTCCGCTATCGCTTTAGAAACCTTCTTCTGGTACTCCTCGCTCACAAGAAGCTCCGCCTCGTCATAATTCGTGATAAAACCACATTCCACAATCACCGTCGGACATGGCGTATGTATCAGCATGTAATAGCTGTCATTTGCCTTAACCCTGCGGTTATTTGTCTCATCCAGATTGTTTTTCATGCTGTCCTGTATACACTGTGCAAGCTGCTTTCCCTTCTCGGAATGTTTATAATAAAACACCTGTGCCCCGCATACCGCACTGTCACTGAAGCTGTTCTGATGTATGCTTACAACAATATCCGCCTTATTTTCCGAGATTATCGAGCACCTTTTTTTCATGTCCGCAATCTTTTTATTGCTGTCGCTCTCCTCATACAAGCCTGCATCCGTTGTTCTGGTAAGCACCACCTTCATTCCCTTTGCCTCTAACTCCTCCTTCAGCATATACGAAACCGCAAGATTGATTTCCTTCTCAACAGTGTTATTCACACCCAGCATTCCCGGGTCAACGCCTCCATGTCCGGGGTCGATGACAATAAGATATCCACTCGTATCTGAATCCTGCGTGCCCTGCCCGCTCTCCTGCTCCTTGTCTGTAACCTCCACCCCTGCCGCCTTCGCAGCCACAGCCGGATTCTCATCCGTATATAAGAAATACCTCATAATAAACCACAGGGAGAATATCATAACAAGCCCCATCCCAAGAGAAAGTAAGTCTTTTTTCACAACAAAAAACCCCGCGCATAGAATACATATTTTTATTCTATGCGCGGGGTCAGAAATTATTCCATCCACGAAATTTATCTGTTATATTTGTTTATCACGTCCCATACCTCCGGAAACTCTCCGCCAAGGCTCCATGCTGCCACTCCGGCAAGACCATACTCACTCACAAGCTTCATCTTCTCCTCGATGGATTTCGCATCCTCAAGCCATACACTGTAATGATGTCCTTCTACGTCTCCCTCAGCGACATACTGTCCCATGCTCTCGCTCCAGTTAGCGATAAGTCCAAGCTCCTCCACTCTGTCGTAAGAGGCCTTCATCGTGTATGCCTTGGAATTAAGAACCTGCTGCCCGTTCTCGTCCACATACTCTTCCCACATTCTTGTGTAAAATGGAAGTGCATTTATCAGCTTCTCTGCCGGAACGCTGGCAAGAGTATTCACTATGCCGTTTCTTACAAAGTCCAGTGAAGCAACGCTTCCTGCCTCCGGGCTTCCGTTGTAATGCTCATCATAGCCCATGACTATCACATAATCCGCTATCGCTCCCTGCTCGGCGCGGTCATAATGAGCCGAATGTGCCATCGGAACATAGTTATCGACTGACAAGACAATTCCCTCATTCCTGCACTCTATCGACAGCTCCCTCAAAAACTGTATGAAGTGAATACCATTTTCCGCTGTAACCTTCTCAAAATCAATATTAATTCCGTCATATCCGTATGTGTGTACCTCATTCATCATCACCGCTATAAGTGCTCTTCTATTCTCCGTTATGGAAAACAGCTCCTTCTCGCTCCAGCCATTCTCTTCACTTACAGATGTAAAATCACTCCACAGCGGCCATATCTGGCGGCCTGTCTCATGTATGTAATCCACATATTCCTGCTGTGCAAAGGAGTTAAAGCCTCCTGTGCTGTCTGAAAGCTGATACCACGTCGGCGATACGACATTGACCCCCTGCGCAGCGTCAAGAAGACTGTAAATCTTACTATTATCATTCAAATCATAGACTGCGTGCCACACCATATTGACCTTATCCTTACGCGAAACAGAGGTATATATAGGTGCCTGATAATCATTAGATGTTGTCACCGTGAAGCTCCCTTCAAGCTCCTTAGTCCTTATATATCCTCTGATGCCGTCATCCGTTGTAAGCTCTGTCCAGTCGCCGTCATCACCTGTGACCGCCCAGTATATTCCGTCATCACCTATCGCAAGTATCTCGTCCTTAATGCTTGCCCCGGTTCTTACCGTCCCTTCATCACCAATATGAACATACTCTCTGTCCCCATACTCCGTCACAACAAGCATTCTGTATGGCTCGGTTCTCACCTCATATATAAAGTCTGCCCGCTCCTTTATGAAATCCACGGCAATATAAATCTCATCCCCGATATGCCTTGCAATGACATAATGTTCTTTCTTAACCTTATCTCCTACATAATATGCCTGGCTGTCAAATGGAATCGTCACTATCTTAGTCGGCGTTGTATAGATAAGCTCGTCATTGGCAGCATCATGGTAAAACCTGTGATTAAGCTTCTCGTCTATAAAATCCTTCTTAAAGTACCACACATCTCCAAAACAATATGCCGTATTCTCCGTCTTTTCTCCATTGAACAGCATAAATGCCGTCACTGAAGCCTTGCCGTAATTATCCGCCTCTGAAGCTCCGGCTTCAGAAATGTATCCATGCTCTCTGTAATACTCCTCAAAAGTAATCTTCGTCTTGTTCGGCGTATACTTATCTATCAATGTAACCAGCCCTATTCCACCCGCAACAAGCACACATACAACTATGACTGCCGCTATAATTCCCGCTGAGCGTTTATTCTTATTACTTTTTCTGCTTCTCTTTACAGGAGCCTCCTGCACATAATAATCATCTATATCATTATCATCTATTCTATCCTTCTCATCAAAATCTTCATCCATCATATAACGTCTATTCTTAGCCATTTATCCGCTCCCTGAATATATTTATGAACTTCTTATATCAGTACTGACCGCCTTCTGATACCTTTTGCATCATCTGTTATCTTATTTAATTCATTCTGTCCCGGCACTATCTGTCATAATAAAGTCCTGATATTTTTAATTATACTTTCGGAAAGCCATATTTTCAATACCGATTGTTTTCCATATTTCATATTTAGATGTTGGGGGCAAAACATGCTCTATAAACTTAG
>DNFT01000029.1:0-151 GCA_003486385.1 Eubacterium sp.
GAAGCTTAGATGTTCTTAGAACTCTGTTCCACATCTAGCCAAAAGCAGCACGGAGGCTGCTTTAGAAGCAATGCATACACTGATGTATGCCGGCTTCGGTGGCGAACGTATAGAAAGACCTTTATCAGAGTTCTTAGAACATCTTGCTTCG
>DNFT01000029.1:270-19552 GCA_003486385.1 Eubacterium sp.
GTACATTAAGTTGGCATGTTTTGACCCCCACATCTTATATATTTTCAATCACAATGCTTTTACCGCTTAAAATCACTTAAGTCTTATTGATGTGTCCGAAAGCTCAATCCTTCCTTCCTTTAACAGCTTTCCCACCGCTCTCTTGAAGGAAGCCTTGCTCATTCCAAGCTCACGCTTGATAACCTCAGGCGACGCCTTGTCGCTGAATGGGAGAACACCGTCGAACTCCTCTATCGTCTCCAGTATCTTAGCTGCATCATCGTCCCTCTGAAGATATCCGACCTCACGCACTGCAAGCTCCAGTCTTCCATCCGCAGTAACATTGGTAACCCTGAGTCCGGTGAGTGTGTCTCCCACATTGAGAACTCCATAGCATTCCTTCTTAGGTATAAGTCCCTGATACATGTCATCCACGGCAACATACATTCCGAACTTCTCTATATACTGGTATGCTGTTCCCTGTACCATATCACCGCGCTTGTACTGTGTTGTCCCCTTAAGATACTTATAGACATTCATTGTCGCGCACAGTCTGCTGCTCTTATCTATATATAAGGCAACAAGGCAGCTGTCACCCGGACGTACTCTGTAGGTCTGCTCCTTAAACGGAAGGAACAGATCCTTTTCAAGCCCCCAGTCAAGAAATGCACCAATCTTGCCGGTATCCTTCACCTCGAGTCTTGCAACCTGTCCAAGAACAAGCATGGGCTTCCTTGTTGTAGCAAGAAGTCTGTCCTGTGAATCCCTGTATATGAACACGGTGACTGTATCGCCTATCCCGGCGTTCTCAGGCACCTGCTTTCTCGGCAGAAGCACCCTCTCCTGCTCGTCGCCGACATACACGCCGAAATCTGTTCTCTTTACTATCTGTAAATCCTGTACTTCTCCAATTCTGATCATAATGTTCCTCCGTCCACTTTTTTACATTCTGTTCATTCTATATCCGCCGGAAGCTACTGTTCAAACACAACTATCGCATTGATATTTCCGGCTCCGTCCTTAAGGCATACATAATATTTATCCTCAACCATGCCTGTGTATGGCTGGAACACATCACCCATGACAGCAGATTTCTTATACTCAGCCAGCACACGCTTCACCGGCTTACGCTCAGCATACTCGCCATCCTGTGCCATAAGTGCCATTGCGATATTGATATACTGACCGTTATTGACATGGTTATTTGTATCAATCATATCAGGTCTTACGGCTATCTCCTCACACTCTTTAAGATTCCCGGGCAATGCAATCTTACGCGGAAGATACTCCATATCAAGTTTCTCCCCTATTCCATAGCGCGCCGTCTGCTCCGCGTCCGGTCTCATAGGTCTTAATGTCTTTATGTTCATATATGACCACAGTGTCGCTGCCTTGACAAGCATATTCCCTTCTTCGTCCTCAAGCCAGAAATTACGGCTTCCGAAAAAGCCCTTGAACTCATACGGCACAGTACACACCTTCACCTTATCACAGAAGGAAGGCATTTTCCCAATATCTATCTGCCAGTTTAATATGAACCATGCTCCATCCCGCTCTGTCACATAGTCGATTCCAACTCCGATATCCTCCGAGTGGAATGAAGAGCAGTTCTGAAAAAGATTGATTAGTGCCGGAATTGTCAGCCGTCTGTCGCTTCCGCACTCTGAATATCTTATTCTTGCCTCATAGCTGTACATAAATATCCTCCTTCTGTTATGTTTTGAGCGGGGTGGCTGGGACAGTGGCGGTGGGACAGGGGTCAGACCCCGTGTCCTAGGACTGGGACATGGGGTCTGACCCCTGTCCCAACCCGCCCCCTGCCCCCCTGCCAAAATAAAACGGCACATTACAGTCTCCCATAATGTGCCTGACGCAAGCGGAAACGGCGGGATTCGAACCCGCGTGCCGGTTGCCCGACAACTTGATTTCGAGTCAAGCTCGTTATGGCCACTTCGATACGTTTCCATACTATTACAATAACCTGCCATGCGTATTAGAACGCGTTATAGCAACAAAGGCACCACGCTGACGTGATGCCTTTAGCTGGGCTACCAGGGCTCGAACCTGGAAATGCTGGAGTCAGAGTCCAGTGCCTTACCATTTGGCTATAGCCCAATGTGTACTGCGCTCTTGCGCTACAACGATATTGATTATATATCAGGTTTTCAAAAAATGCAAGTACTTTTTTGAAATTTTTTTAATTTTTTTTAAAAAATATTTTATTCATACTATTCTGCAAATTTTAAAGTGCCGGAACCCCCATAAAATGGGACATTATGCCTCTATAAGCTGCCTTGTGTATGCTTCCCTAGGGTTATCAAATATCTCCCGTGTGTCCCCGATTTCCACAACACGACCATCTTTCATGACCATTATTCTGTCACACAACTGGTATACCACATCAATATCATGTGATATAAAAATATAGGTAAGTCCCATTTCCCTCTTAAGTTCAATAAGAAGCTGCATAATCTGGGATTGAATCGTGACATCAAGCGCAGACAATGGCTCATCTGCTATGACCAGCTTAGGACATGCTATAAGCGCAGCCGCGATGCTTATTCTCTGACGCTGTCCTCCGCTGAGCTGGGATGGATGTCTGTACGCATAGCTTTCGTCAAGCCCAACCTTGCACAGCATATCCGATACCCTTTTATCAAGCTTTTTTCTTTCCCTGATACCGGACAGCAAAAGAGGCTCCCTTAAAATTCTGCCGATAGTCCACGCCGGATTGAGTGAAGAATATGGGTCCTGAAAAATCATCTGGGGCTTCTTATTGTTGTGCACAATACTTCCGTCATAGAGCGGATTCATCCCCAGAATAGTCCTGGACAATGTGGATTTCCCACAGCCGGACTCCCCCACTATTCCGAATATCTCGCCATCACGAACATCAAAGCTTACATCAAAGAGCACCTGTTTTTTCTCGGAACGTGCAAATACCGACTTTGATTTTGTCTTATAATATGCATTAAGATTTTTAACCTCTAATATATTAGTCATGTTGTCTCCGTTATCATATTGTGTCCATACGCACATCCTGTGCTCCGGCAATTCTCCTGCTCCTGTCCGGAATCGCAGCAATAAGCCCTCTGGTATACTCATCTCTGGGCGAAGTGAAAATCTCCTCAACAGTTCCGCTCTCGACCACCCTGCCGCGGCACATTACAATAACCTTGTCGGCAAAATTCTTAAGCAGCTTAAGGTCATGCGTTATAAACACGATCCCCATATCATGCTCATCCTTCATACACCGGATGAGTTCAATAATACCCTTCTGTGTTGTGACATCAAGTGCCGTTGTCGGCTCATCGCAGAGAAGATACCCCGGTCTGCATATAGTTCCCATGGCAATCATCACTCTCTGGCGCATACCGCCGGACAGCTCATGCGGATAGCTTTCGTATATACGCTCCGGTTCCGGCAGCTTTACATCAACGAGAGCTTCCAGAACCCTGCTCTTAATCTCCTTCGCAGAGCTCCTGCTGTCCGGTATTTTGTGGAGTCTCACTGCCTCGCCAAGCTGTCTGCCAATACGCATTGATGGGTTAAGGCTTGTCATTGGCTCCTGAAATATCATCGCAATATCCTTTCCCCTTATGTCCGACATTGAATGTTCGCAAAGACCTGTTAATTCCCTGCCATCAAGCCTTATACTGCCCCCTTTTATCTGCGCCTGCGGGCTTAAAAGCCCCATAACGGACAGCGCAGTCATAGTCTTTCCTGAGCCTGACTCACCCACAATTCCAAGAACTTCTCCACGCTTTACCGACATTGAGACAGCGTCAAGGACACATCTGTCACCGAAGCATACTGTAAGTTTTTCTATTTCCAGCATACATACTCTCCTTCCAGCTCAATTCTGTTCCCTCTCAGCCTCTATGCGTATACCCTCTGCAAGCAGCGAAAATCCCAGCACAAAGAAAACTATGGTCATTCCCGGCATAATAGCATACCACGGAGCCGTGAACAGATAGCTCTGCGCATCCGACAGCATGCTTCCAAGGCTCGCATCCGGCGGCTGTATTCCAATACCAAGATAGCTTAAGCCGGCCTCAGCAAGCACGGCATTATTAAAGCCTATAGTTGCCGTGACAAACAGCGTGGAGCGTATGTTAGGGAATATATGTCTGAATATTATCCTCATATTTCCCGCACCCATAAGCCTTGCACTCTTCACAAAATCCCTCTCTTTAAGGCTTATATATTCACTTCTGACAATACGCGCAAAACTCGGTATGAACAAAATACCAAGAGCAAGTATCACATTATACTTTCCCGGACCTATTATGCTCACGATTATGAGTGCTATGAGAATGCTCGGAAAACCGTTAAGTGCGTCATTTATCCTCATCACAATCTCATCCACCAGCCCGCCATAATACCCTGTCACGGCACCGGTTATCGTTCCTATGCTTCCTCCGATTGCTACAGTCGATACAGCAACCAGCCCCGTCATGCTTATACCCTTAAGAACGCGGCTGAAAATATCTCTTCCGAAATTATCCGTTCCCATGATATGCGAAAAGGACGGAGAAGAAAACTTCTCTGCCCCATTCATGGCATTGGGATCATAGGGCGTATGTATGAGTCCTATGAGCATCAAAATAATAAACAGCACAGTGATAGCTGCACCTGATATAAAATATGCATTTGTATGTTTGTTTTTCTTCATAAATCTCACTGTTCTTCCACCCTCGGATCAATATACCGGTATAAAACATCAACGATGAAGTACACAATAACTACAGCAAAAACAATATACAGCATCAGCGCCTGTACAACAGGGTAATCCCTTGTAGATATGGACGAAACCAAAAGCCTTCCAATCCCCGGCAGACCGAAAACCTGCTCGACAACAATGCTTCCTGCAGCAATCTCAGCCGCTATGACACCTATAAAGGTCACCACCGGAATCATTGCATTTCTAAGCACATGCACGAAAAGTACCCTCATTCTGCGCGCACCCTTGCTGTATGCCGTTCTCACATAGTCAGACTTAAGCTGCGTTATGATTGAGTTGCGAAGAAACTTCGCCGTCATGGCAGCCTTCGGCAATGCAACCGTTATCGCCGGAAAAAGCATGTATCTTATGTAGCCCCGGAAATCCTCTTTATAGCTGATATATCCGCCCGGGGTGAACCATCTCATAATCAGTCCAAACAGATATATAATGATTATACCCAGAAAAAATGACGGCACACTCATGGTAAACTGGGACAGCACGTTAAGTGCGCCGTCAATGAAGCGGCTTTTCGTACCGCCCCACAATATTCCTATAGGAATTGAAAACATGATAATAAGAAGCAATGACAAGCCCGCAAGTGTTAAGGTTACCGGAAGCTTACCCGCAATGAGCCTGCTCACCTCCATCTGCTCATTGAGGCTTTCCTGATAGCGGTAGCTTCTTCCCAGATCGCCGGTAAGCACCCCTGTAAACCAGTTAAAATATCTCTCCGGCATTGAGTCATTAAGCCCTAATTGTTCTCTCAGAGCCTCCACCTGTTCTTCTGTAGCCTCTGTTCCCAGAATGGACAGCGCCGGATCACCCGGTATTACCTGAAAAATCAGGAATACCAGAACCGAGATAAAAAACAGGGTGAGTATTAAGGTTAAAAGCTTCTTGATTATATATTTCATGTTCTGTATTTACTCCGTCCAGTATACATACTTCATATCCTGCACATAGATAGGATAGAATCTGTAACCTGCAATTTTCTTGTTCATCGCAATAAGCACAGGCGGAACAACAGTGTAGACCGACGCCGCATCATCATGGAGCATTGTCTGTAACTGCCTGTAGCCGTCTAATATCTCCGCGCTGTCAAGCGATGTGGATATCTTCTTATATAATGTATCGTAATTTTCATTGCTGTATCCGACAAAGTTATTCTTGGCTGTAGACTGATACCTTACAAGAAGATAGCTAGGTGTCAGTGAGCCTGCAATTCCACAGACTGTGCTCTCAAAATTTCTTCCCTTATATACATCATCAAGCCATGTTGACCAGTCCACCTTCTTGATGACAGCCGTAATTCCTGCTTCCTTCAACTGTTCAACTATAACCTGTGCCGTATCAACATGCATCTGATAGTTAGAAGGAACCGTTATCTCCATATCAAAGCCATCCGGGTAGCCCGCATCAGCAAGAAGCTCCTTAGCCTTCGCCACATCATGCTCATAGCCTGTATCTACATAGCATTCATACCCCGGAACCATGCTTGTACCAATAACTGTACCGCGTCCTCCAAAAATAAAATCATTTATGGCGTCCCTGTCAACCGCATAGGAGACTGCCTGTCTTACCCGCACGTCATCAAATGGTGCAACCGCATTGTTAAGATAGAGTCCCTGCACGACATTAGAGCCGTTGCTTCCTATATTAAAGCTGTTCTTAAGCTCATTTGCCTGATCATCCGTAAGATACGGATAAATGTCAATGCTTCCCGCCTGAAGCTCCATCATTGCGGACTCTGCACTTGCCACAATCTTAAATGTGACCTTGTCAAGATACGGAAGTCCTTCCTGCCAATAATACTCATTTCTTGTGAGTACAATGCCCTCCTGTGGGACATACGATTCTAACTTAAAAGGACCAGTACCTATAATCTCGCCTGTTTCGCTCGAGGATGCCGGAATAATGTCTGCCGTAAGGTAGTAAATAATCTCCGAATTCGCCTCCGAGAGTACGATATTGATAGTTGACTGGTCCACAATTTCAACGCCTGAAACAATAGAAAGTGCCTTAACAAGAGGCGTTCCGTCGAGAAGCCCCGCGCATCTTTCAATAGAATATTTTACATCCTCGGCAGTCACCGGTGTACCATCAGAGAACTTAATTCCATCCCTCAGCTTGAAGGTATAGGTAAGTCCGTCATCAGACATGGTATACTTTTCTGCTACCGCAGGTATAACATTTCCGTTCTCATCCGGAACCACAAGTCCCTCGAAAATGTTAAACAATATCTCTTCTGTTCCTGCCGCTACTGCTAAGTGTGGGTCAAGACTATCGATATCCTGCTGTATTCCTACAACAACTTCACCACCGGCCGCTGCTGTTCCGGTAGTCTCGGAAACACTATCCGAAGGCTTCTCTCCTCCCTTGCCGCCCGCACATCCTGTCAGTGCAGCAGAAAGTACCATTACTACCACACACCCGAGACTTAGTCTCTTAAAAAAATTCTTCTTCATGTGATATTCTCCTTCTGAATAATATTAGGTTTTCCGTTTTTTTATTGTATACAATATACCGGATTTATGCAATAGTTTTTAATGTTTTTTTAATTATACATTTTATGCATTATGTGTTATACTGCTAAAAGACTGTAAGAAAGAGAGGTTTCGTCAAATGACAGATAAATATCTGCACCCGGACAAAAATCTTGCGGTAAAATACGTTATCGCCGCATTCCTTTTGTATATCCTTGATTATCTTATCCCCATGTTAGGACTTATATCCATAATACTTCTTTTTATCGGAATAAGAGCCTTCCAGAACGATGAGAATAACCACTTTAAGACCGCATACAAATCACTCAAAAAAATGACCGCTGCGTACGCCGTTTTAAGGCTCTCTGTTTTCGTTCCGGAGACAGGAATGTTTGCAATATCCACTTCAACCGTTGTTGGGCTTATTGCAATGGGTATCTCAACAATCTACTTTATATATATGACACACTATTTTACCGAGGGTGTTCTTCTTGATGCCAAGAAGGCAAAGGTCAATTTTACAAAGCTCGGTCTTAACACACCTTGGATATTCCTCGGAGCCATGTCAATGATTCACTATATATGCGTTGTGACCTTCTCAAAGAAGCTGATTCCAAGCATTACCGTAATGGTAACCTTTATCTTCTGCTTATATTACAGCGTGAAGCTCTATCAGGCAATTACAAGGGTTTACAATAAACAGTGATATAAAATTTGCCGGATATGCTTATAAAACAAAACAGACCATGACAGCAACTGCCGCATGGTCTGTTTTATTTTATCACTTATCTTTGAAGGAGATATAATATAGTCAAACCGGATAACCGGTTTATGAAGCTGTTTTATTCAACATCCTGAAGTGCTGCGAAGCCTTCCTCACCTGTACGAACCTTTACAACCTGATCGACATTGTATACGAAAATCTTACCATCACCGATATGACCTGTATAGAGTGCCTTCTTGGTTGTCTCAATAACAGATGCAACCGGAATCTTGCTTACAACAACCTCAATCTTAACCTTAGGAAGAAGTGTCGCATCAATCTCAGCTCCACGGTACATCTCACCTGCACCCTTCTGTATACCACAGCCCATAACCTGCGTCATGGTCATACCTGTAACACCGAGATCATTGAGCGCCTTCTTAAGCTTCTCGAAGCTTGCAAGCTTGGTGATAATAGATACCTTGTAAATACCCGTATCCGATGCCGGTACAGACGGAGCCACAACCTTGACTGCCGCTGCCTTCTGTGTATCGGAGGCTTTGTCATAATCGCTCACACCAAGGTCTGTATTCTCATTTGCCTCCATTGTCATTGTATTGGAGATATCCATAAGGCTGAAGCCGGCATAAGCGGATGGAAGTCCATGCTCTGTAGCGTCAAGTCCAAGAATTTCTTCTTCCTCAGAAACACGAAGTCCGATAGTCGCCTTTATAATAAGGAAGGTAATCGTAAGTGTAACTCCGGCAAATGCAATAATCGCAAGCATTCCAAGAAGCTGGAGTCCAAGCTGACCAAATCCGCCGCCGTAGAAAAGACCCTTTCCTGCAATCTGGTTAGCGCCGAAGTTGACACCATCGCCGAAGCCTCTTGCGAAAGCCGGTGCAGTGTCTGTGGCAAAAAGGCCTACTGCAATTGTACCCCAGATACCGTTTAAGAAATGAACTGCTACCGCACCAACCGGGTCATCAATATGTAACTTGTAATCAAGAAGCCATACACCGAATACCACGAGAACACCTGACACAGCTCCTATTATTATGGCACCTAAAGCGTCTGTCACATCACACCCCGCCGTGATTGCTACCAGACCTGCAAGTGAAGCATTAAGACACATTGAAACATCCGGCTTACCATATTTAACCCATGTAAATATCATACATACAACCGTTGCAATTGCAGGTGCGATTGTTGTTGTCACGAAGATTGAACCAAGCTCTGCAACCGATGTAGCTGCCGCACCGTTAAATCCGTACCAGCCAAGCCAGAGAATGAATACACCAAGTGCACCGATAGGAAGATTGTGGCCAGGGAAAGCATTTACCTTGACAACCTCACCCTTCTCATTTTTGGTGAATTTGCCAATACGCGGTCCAAGTATCTTGGCACCGATTATAGCTGCTGTACCGCCTACCATGTGAATACAGGTTGAACCTGCAAAATCATGGAAGCCCATCTGTGAAAGCCAGCCTCCGCCCCATACCCAATGCGCCTCTATCGGATAGATAAGCGCGGAAATAACTGCTGAATATACACAATATGAAAGGAACTTCGTTCTCTCTGCCATCGCTCCGGAAACAATTGTTGCCGTTGTGGCGCAGAATACAAGGTTGAAGACGAAATTGGACCAGTCGAAGTTCTCATAGGATGTAAATATATCAAAACCCGGCTTGCCGATAAGTCCAACCACATCCTCACCTAAGAGAAGACTGAAACCAATAATGATGAAAACAACTGTACCAATACAGAAATCCATCAGGTTCTTCATAAGAATGTTACCTGCATTCTTGGCTCTGGTGAAACCGGTCTCAACCATTGCGAAACCTGCCTGCATCCAGAATACCAGTGCAGCACCTATAAGGAACCACACTCCATACAATTCGCTTAATACTTCTTCCATAATAGCCTCCTTTTCTTTTTCCGCATGCAGTAACCGGTGTGAATCTGCAACGAAAAAAGGCGCCTCAGGTTCTACCCAAAGCGCCTTTGCTTGATGTGGTGAAGTATAGCACCTATACTTTTCATTGTCAACACCAAATTTTATTTTTTTAAGTTCAGAGGCTGTCATGCCTGCAATATCATATCTGCCAATTATTTTAATTCTGATTATCAATCATGCTGCCTGCGTTACCATCGGAGGCAGAGTCATTATTCTGTTCCGAACGTGTATCAGCCTCATGCTCATCCGAAGAGTTAACATCGGACGCATTTTCATTCTCAGTCTGTACTCCATCAGTGCCAAGGTAATAATCCTCGTCATAATGCTCGTCCTTAGGCATGTATCTGTCTAATACCTTATAGAAAAATATGGAGCTTATGTATACCCATGCTCCGAAGATGAAAAAGATAGATACCGGCATCAAAAACCACCCTATAAGTACCATGATTCCAAATATAAACAGGAGCGGAACCGTCTGTGGAAGATGGCGTATGGACATAAGCGCCGCATTCCTTATTATAATAAAGGTCTTGTTATCAAAACGTGATAGTATCGGGAATGCATACATGAATGTAATGAGTGCAAGCACCACCATACCTACCGCAATAAAGAAAAGAAGCTTCCAGCCAAACGCACCACCGGCAGCAAATGCCCTGACGTACATATACTTGATGTCTATATACAATATAATTCCTATTATTGCAAAAATTACTTCAAAAAGAAATCCCTGTACAAAATTGGTCTTAAAGGACTTCCAATAGCTCTTCCAGATATATCCCTCCTCATTGTTGACCGCCTTGAGACAATAATAATACATCGCTGTATAGGAGGCACCTATCGTCACCACAGGAATACACGTAATGAGAAAAATCAAATTCAATATAAGGGCATCCGCAACCCTTGTCATAAAACGAAAAAAACCGTTATCAACGTCGAAAATACGGCTCATACTCTACCTCACTTTATATAAAAAATACGGCAAAAAGCCTAAAAAATATTATAATGTATGCCTATATAAAATGCAAATTAATCATTATTAAATTTTAATAAAAGCCCTTACAATAATGCTTTATTATGCTATAATAATACGAAATTAGTTTCTGTTTAAATCTCATTTCCAAACTCATTTTGAAACAGTTTCTAAAATAATATAAAACGGAGAATAACATGGCTTCAGGTTTTACAGATAAATTTTCTGTGCGCGTAAAAAAAGAAATAGAAAAAATTAAGAACCAGAAAGGACTAAAGGGAAAACTATCCTATATCTGGGATTACTATAAAGTTCCGATACTCGCCATAGTCATTGGAATAATCGCCATTGTATCAATCGTGAGGGCAATAATATCCAACAACTATAACACCAGCCTTTATGTATCATACGTCAACTGCATTTCCGTGGATTTAAGGGATGACACGAGGATACTCGACAATTCTCTGACAGAATGGCTTGGAATTGACGGCAAGAAAAACCGCGTAAGGGTTGATGGTTACTACACCATCAATCCTGACAGCTTCACCGAAGAAACCTATACATCTTCCGAGAAGCTCAATATAATGGTTGTCACACAGACAAGCGACTGCTATATCGGCGATGATGTGTTCACGAACCTGTGGGCTAAATCTGAATACTTAAGGGATTTGTCCGTATTTCTTCCGGCGGAGCTTCTTGATAAGGTCTCCGACAGGCTTGTGTACTATACCGATACTGAGAGCGGGTTCAAGCGTGTTGTGGGTATAGACCTTGCCGGGCTTCCGTTTATGACAGATGTGCTGGGAATAGGAATCGAACATCCTATATTCTCTGTTGTTGTAAACGCCCCTAACCCGGACAACTGTATAACCTTCCTCGAACATATTCTTGATTACAAATAAAATTGAGCTGCGTATTTTATGCACTTTGACATATATTACTGTGTATTTTTATGCACTTAGGTGTATATTACAGCTCTTTTTTGTACAGATAACACTGCTGTACTCCCTTGTTTCCGGAATCATACACACTGCTTCCATACAACGTAAAGCCAAGCTTACCTGCGAGCGCTATGGAGGCAGTGTTTTTTTTCTCTGTACACAGCCATAGCTCAGCTATTCCAAGCGTATCCCGCGCATATTTTACTATTTCGCTGCCCACCTCATACCCAAGCCCCTGTCTCTGGCGGTTTCCCTTTATGATATAGCCAAGCTCACAGCATTCATTGTCATCTATAACTCTCCGGCTTATTCCGGCACGCCCTATAAGCTCTCCCGAGGTTCTGTCAAATACAAGCCACAGACCATACCCGTAAAAGGTGTACATATTGTCGATATACGCCCTTGTAAATTCCAGCTCCTCCTCATAAGCATATAATGGCTCAGTCCACCTTGCCACAGCAGGGTCCGCATACAGCCCATACATATCCGGAAGGTCTTTTTCCGTCATCTCCCTGATTATGGTTCTTGATGTGCGGGCTATCTCCAGCGGGATATGATGTGCCCTCATATAGATAAGATTAAAATAATCATCGTCTACCATTGGAAGCTCCTCAACAACATATTTTGCCGAAAAGCTCTCGTATTCATGCCCCGGTGCCCTATAGCCTGCCACCGCCACCCCAAGCTTCTCTAAATACCCTGCTGCCTCATCGTCATCCGTTATCACCAGAAGCCCCAGCGCTTCTTCTTTGCACCCCATAGTCTTTGCGGTATCCTCCGACGCTGCTTTAATGCCCTCAGCACCAAGCTTCTCATTATTTTCAATTGATTTATTTAGTATCTTCGATAAATTCGCTGATTCATGGAGACACTCCATTCCGGACCCGGAGGTCTCTATGCACACCTCCACCCTAAGCCCCTCCGAAGCCGAAGCCTCAATATATTTTTCCACGTCCTCATTCATCTGCTTCAGCACAAGCACGACTGTGTGGAACACATGAATATTATTCATAGACTTGTCCATTGACTAAAACACTCCGATAAAGTTATAATCATATATATTAAATCATAGAAAGGAATTTTACAATGTCACAGAATCCAATAGTTACATTTACAGTCGCAGGGCGCGGCACCATCAAGGCAGAGCTCTATCCGGAGGCTGCCCCTAATACAGTCAACAACTTCATCAGCCTCGTAAATAAAGGCTTCTACGATGGTCTTATCTTCCACCGTATCATAAGCGGATTCATGATTCAGGGAGGATGTCCTGAGGGTACGGGCATGGGTGGTCCGGGTTATTCAATCAAGGGTGAGTTTTCACAGAACGGCTTTGAGAACAACTTAAAACACACACCGGGTGTTCTCTCGATGGCGCGCGCCATGAACCCTGATTCGGCTGGCTCACAGTTCTTCATCATGCATGCAGCAGCTCCTCATCTTGACGGCGCTTATGCGGCCTTCGGCAAGGTTATCGAGGGGCAGGAGGTTGTCAATGCAATTGCCGAGACACCTACCGACTGGAGCGACCGCCCTATGGAGGAGCAGCGCATTGAGTCCGTTACCGTTGACACCTTCGGGGTTGAATATCCTGAGCCTGAGACCGTGTAGTGTATAGATAATTGCACAACGCGGTTATTGTGTGTTGAAGTTGTGCAATTATCATGGAGGATGAAAAGTACCGTGTTCATAAATCGTTCATTTATATTTAAATAAACATTAACAGGATTATCACGTTTTCTTCACTTATCAACAATATAATAAGTGACATAAAGATAAATGATTAAGGAACACAAGTACTTAAGAATTTTTTTCATAATAAGCCCTGATATAATATATCAGGGCTCCTCCTTTTTTATGGTGTATTCGGTTTATTTTCTTTTTTCACTTATAAGTCTTATATAAAACATTCCCGCAAACAGCAGCGTAAGAAGCAGCATGACAATGAGATATGACCATCCTGCCCCCATAATTCCCATATTTTTCACCATTATGACAGGCAGCACTATGGATACGATAAAGCTGATGGTGTAGCCTGCAAAAATCTCCTTCAGAAGCCTCATAACTGTGAGCGCATAGTAGAAAAGCATGCTCACCGCATTGAAGCCGCCTGCCGCTATGAGTATCAGCATGACCGCCCTGTAGGGTGCAAGGTCTATGTCATACAGCCACGAAAGCACAGGTATCCCAAGCCATGCCCCCGCCGCAAATGTCACTATCGTAAGCCCACAGGCTATCGCGACAAGTGTGCCCATAAGACCTGCGAATTTTTTCAGGTTCTTATCCTCGTAATGTCTTGCAAGCGTGGTGAGCATTGGCTTGAACACGAAGCTGCTTCCAAGATTAATCACCATCGTAGGCATGAACACTATGCCGTACACAAGCGTCTCCTTGTCCGTGAGCGTCCACTCTACCACATACTTAGTTCCGTTCCACAGCCACATGCACATTGCTGAGCCTATGAACAGAAGAACCGTGTTTTTAAAAAGCGACTTCATCTTGTCCGCCGCGAAAGATATGGACAGCTCAGAGAACCTTCTGCTCCATACCAGCGCCACACAGACAACCCCGATAAGACCTGCCACTGTTGCCGCTGCTGAGGCGATATATATATTCCTCGTCATCCATGCCGCTGCAGAGAACGCCGCCATTACCGCGATGGTTCGAAACGTCATGGACATACCGGATATATCTATCCTGTCATTGCGCTGAAATTCGCCCTCGAACACATCCGCAATACCATCGAACATCTTAAGCATACACATTGCCATGATAAGCCCGAAGCCTGACCCATCCGCTTTTCCATTTGCGACATACACCACGCCGACAATAAGACCACATATAAGCATTGCAAGACAGCTTAGACCTCTGAAGCCGAAATACACCTCCGCCCTGTACTGCCCCTTGACATCCGTCACCTGAAATGGGCGTATCTCAAAGTATCCTATTGTCAAAAGCATCTGTCCGGTTGTGAATGCCATATAGAACTTAGCTCCGGCCTCCTCACCGACAATTCTCTTGGCAAGCATGACAAAAATAACGGTTGCCAGCGAGTATATTCCGCTTCCCAACATATTCCAAATAAATTTTTTCTTATTCATAATCAAATCCCATATATCTTTTTAATACTGTAATCCGGCCTTAAGTGTATACCGCGCCGCCATATCATGGTTGTGGCGGTTCCGTCCGCATAGATTGACTTTCCATTTTCCTGTGCTATACTATATTATTATTATCTTTTTTAGAAAGGAATACCCATGAAAGACCTCGATACAAATACAAAAATTGCACTCATGAAAAGAATCGATGACTTCGTAGAGAGCGAACGCGCCAACCAGCCGGGTGTGCCTGATACTACCCTGATGATGCCTGAGCTCAACAGGATTGCTGAGGAATATGCTCTTGATGTATCCGACCTTTTCATAACATACCTCGACCATATAGCCATCACAAACAAGCGCGTTGCCCAGGAGGCTGAGGAAGAATTGGATTTTACCAAAATAACACGTTTTTACTAAAATCAATATTTCAATCAAGCCCCCCTTATCGGCACCTTGAAAGCAAGGTCATTCCTGACGAGGAAAATGCCTGAGGGGGACTTTTTTCTTCACCTTCAAAGTATCAGTACATCAGAGTGCAAAGAATGCAACCGCAATGGCACCCGGACCCACATGTGTTCCGATGGCTCCTCCGACTGACATTATATCCAGACTGTCTACATGCTCCTTCCACAGATGTGCGCTATCCGTGATATACTTTTGTAAAAGTGTATCATCCAGGCCTGCATAACCAAGATACAGCGGCCTTGAGAAATCTATTCCTCCCGCCTTCTCAATCTGCTGTACAAGGAGATTATTTCCCTGCTTAGAGCCCCTTGCCTTTCCGAGCATGGCAACCTCACCGGCTTCTATGGAAATAACCGGCTTAATTGATAACATTCCTCCCACAAATGCAACAGTCTTTGATATACGTCCGCCCTTTTTAAGGTACTCAAGGGTGTCTAAAAGACCGACAACATGAATATTCTTCTTCTCCCTGTTAATCGTATTTACGATAGTATCTATGTCGTCTCCCGCATCCTTAAGTCTTATGGCATACTCGACAAGCGCCCTCTCACCTACCGTGACATTCTCACTGTCAATCACATGAACCATGTCCTCGTAATCAGAAGCGGCAATGCACGCACTCTGGTATGTCCCTGAGAGCTTGCCTGAAATGGTTATCACTATAACCTGCTCCCCCGCCTGTCTGGCCTTTTCATAAACATCCTCAAAAGCATATGGTGCCACCTGGCTCGTTGTAGGCAGCTCCTCATTCTCAATAAGCTTCTCGTAAAACTCCCTATGACTTAAATTCACACCATCAAGGTATTCCTCCGTACCAAATCTCACATGGAGCGGTACAACCGTCACATCCTCTCTATAGTCGACAGGCATATCTGAAGCGCTGTCCGTTATAATTCTTATATTTCCCATAAATATTCTCCATTGGTTTATGTTATCTTAAAGCATAACTAATTGACTTTGCAGACAATAGACTTTATAATTTCTACCATCTTATCCATCGACTGTATGCAGATATATTCATACTTTCCATGGAAGTTATGTCCCCCTGTGCTCAGATTCGGACACAGAAGTCCCATGAATGACAGACGTGCGCCATCGGTACCCCCGCGGATAGGCTGGATAATCGGCTCAACACCGTTTTCCTTCATCGCCTCAACTGCCCTGTCCACAATATACATGTCCGCCTCAAGCTTTTCCCTCATATTATAGTAAGAATCCTTCATGTCAAGGTTAACCGTTCCTGCACCGTATTTTGTATTAAGATATGCTGTGATATGTTCAAGCATAGCCTTTCTTTCAAGGAACTTGTCCATATTATGATCACGAACGATATAATCAAGATACGCATTCTCCTCATCACCGCTCATGCCGCAGAGGTGGAAGAAGCCCTCATATCCTTCCGTATGCGCCGGAATCTCTGCCGGAGGCAGCATGGAGTTAAACTCCATCGCAAGTAAGGAAGCATTCTTCATCTTATTCTTAGCTTCACCCGGATGAATATTCTCTCCCTTGATATGAACCTTGGCAGATGCCGCATTGAAGTTCTCGAACTCTATCTCCCCCAGCATACCGCCATCAACCGTATATGCATAATCGGCGCCAAATTTCTCAACATTGAACCTGTCCGCTCCTCTTCCTATCTCCTCATCAGGTGTAAACGCTATGCAGATTTTACCATGTGCAGTATGCTCATCAGTATTGCCCTCACATGCTTTATCAGCTTCTATAATCTGAGCCGCCGCCGTCATAATCTCAGCGATACCCGCCTTATCGTCTGCCCCTAAGAGTGTGGTTCCATCCGTCACTATAAGATCCTGTCCGACATAATTTCTAAGGTGTGGAAATGTAACGGTATCCATGACCACCCCAAGCTTCTCATTGAGAACTATATCCGCTCCATCATAATCATTGATAATACGCGGCTTGATATCTGCTCCCGACATTGCCGGTGCTGTATCCATGTGTGCGATAAGACCTATCGTCTTCTCATTCTCTGCCCCTTTGGTTGCCGGAATGCTTCCGTACACATAGCCGTCCTTGTCCACATGAGCATCCGCAACACCTATTGCCTTAAGTTCTTCGACAAGCTCATCCGCAAGTACCAGTTCCTTAGCCGAGCTTGGACATGTCTCACTGTTTTCATCAGATGTTGTTTCATAGCTAACATATTTAAGTAAACGTTCGTATGCTCTCACAATAAATTTCCTCTCATTCTGCCGTAACCGGCAATAATATTATCTAAAAAATAAAACACAGGTAGTATATCACAATGAGGTACAAAAATCTACTCCGACCATGTAACATCGCTATATTAGCTAATACCTCTTTTCACGGTTCTTTGACAATTAAATAATTAGATGTCGGAGTCAAAACACACTCTATAAGCTTAGCGCGTATAACATATTATATTAAGCTGGCGTGTTTTAACCCCACATCACAATAATACGTCAAGATATTAAACCTATTTCATTTTATGCCACATGCACTAATCCGAATTAATGAAAAATTTAAATTCATACATAAATGCATATTGTTGTAACTAAGAATATCGGTTATAATATATCTATATAAAAAAACAAATGATGAGCTGTAAGTGCACTAATCAGGTCAACCGCCTGCATGTTCTGCACCGGACAGCCCGGAAACGGAGAAAAGATATATGAGAAAACATAGATTTAACAGCTTTATGACAGCTGCCGTGATAGCGTCCACACTGCTCACAGCCACTGCCTGCAGCAAAACATTCGCCCCTGTAGATACCCTTCCGGTGGGTACGGAGCTGCCAGCCGACACATTGACAAGCACTGAGGCGGCATCCACAAAGCAGGACAGCACCACAAATAAGGGCGGCAATACTAAGGAAACTGGGACTACAAAGGAAAGTGGCAATGCCTCAAAGGATACCGGTACAGGCAAGGATACCGGCACAAAGGAATCTGATGCCACCGAAAAGTCCGGCGAAGGTAACGTATCAGCCGAAACCTCTAAGGATAGCGAAGCAGCTACAAAGGCAGGCAGCGACAGCTCAGTGACAACAGCCACAACAACTAATGCCGAGACCTCAAAGGCAGCTGCAACCGTAACCGAGACCACAGCATCAAAGGTAACGGAGTCCACAACAGCCGCAACACAGGCACCAACTGAGAAACCAACACAGGCGCCTACTGAGAAAGCAACAGAGAAGCAGACGGAGAAGCCAACCGAGCACCCAGCCCAGAAGCCGACCGAACCTGCCACACAGGCACACGCCCACAGCTACACCGCCACAGTCACAAAGCAGCCAACCTGCACGGCAGAGGGAGTTAAGACCTTCAGGTGTTTCTGTGGTGATTCGTATACAGAAGCAATTTCTGCAGCAGGACATGTCTTCGGAGCATACGTTTATAACAATGATGCCACGGAAGCTGCGGACGGCACAGAGACGGCAGCCTGCACTATATGCGGTGCAAAGGACACAAGGACGGCAGCCGGAACCAAGATAGCGCATGTACATAATTACACAGCCGCAGTAACAAAGGCAGCCACCTGTGCAGAGGAAGGTGTCAAGACCTACACCTGCTCATGCGGCAGCTCCTACACAGAGGCGGTTCCTGTTATTGCACACAGCTTCGGTGATTACATCTACAATGACGACGCCACTACCGAGAAGGACGGCACCAAGACAGCCACCTGCTCCGTATGCGGTGCGACTGATACCGTTACCGCTGAGGGAACCAAGAAGACACTGCCTAGCTGGTATGACGAGCACCCGGGGATACCGCTGAATGTGGCTACGGGAGCACAGGATGATGGATCGCTGGAGGCATACTTTGACCCGGGACAATTTAATTGGGATTCATATACAGATGGCTGTTGGGGTTTACATTATAATGCTACTATGGAGTATGTAGGAATTTATGCAGAAGGACACATATATCATGGCTATCTGTATAAATAATTAAATAAATCAAATAGCTCTTT
>DNFT01000065.1 GCA_003486385.1 Eubacterium sp.
AGTATTCATATTGAGGATTTAACAGTAAGATTTAAGAATGGTGTCACAGCGATTGACCATGCAGATTTAGATATACCGAATGGAATATTTGGACTGTTGGGAGAAAATGGGGCAGGAAAGACAACTTTGATGAGGATTTTAACTACTGTGCTGAAACCTACAAGCGGAATGGTTACATTAGACGGGATTTTATATAGTGAAAGAAACTATGAAAAAATCCAGAGAAAAATAGGGTATCTGCCACAGGAAATCGAACTCTATCCGAACCTGACTGTGCAGGAATGTTTGGAATATATGGGGGATCTGGCAGGTGTCCCGAAAGCAGAATGTAGAAAGCGGATAGAATATTATTTGAAAAAGACCAGTCTCATAGAACATCGAAAGAAAAAAATGAAACAATTATCAGGCGGTATGAAAAGGCGGGTTGGATTGGTGCAGGCACTTTTGAATGAACCAGAATTTTTGATTGTAGATGAACCGACTACCGGATTAGATCCAGAAGAACGTATTCGTATCCGAAATTTATTAGTAGATTTTTCTGAGAACAGAACAGTTTTGTTTTCAACTCATGTGGTAGAAGATTTAGCTGCGACCTGTAACCAACTTGCAATTATGCACAAAGGCAGTTTTTTATATGCGGGGTCTATGAAGAATTTGACTGAAGAAGCACAGGGAAAAATATGGGTTTGCAAAGTACCAGATGAGGAAAAAGCGAGAGAAGTGGAATGTAAATATCGTATTACATCGAAACAGTACGTTGAGGGTGGATTACAGTTAAGAGTGATTTCTGAAATACAGCCAGAATTGGAGTGTATTTCAGTTCCAGCAACATTGGAGGATGCATATATTTATTTTACAAACAGATACAATAAGTAATGCATAGAATCTTTGCCTATTATGACAAGGCTGTTATTGGACAGATTGCGGAAAAGTCAAGATTGTCACCGGAGTATATTAGGGAAAATGCTGAATAAAATCTTATAAAAGATGATACTGCTTTGGCGGTATCATCTTTTTGGTTGTGAATGGAATTATAATGTTTATTTGAACAATGAAGTTACATATTTTAACGGTGATTGAGAATAATAAGCAATAATGTCCGGATTGTATATATTGTTTTTAAAGACATCAGACTTTGATATTGTGGGTGTGAATGATTGTGACTGAAATAAATGCAATATATGAATGAAAATGACAAAAAAGACAAGCTATACATCTTAAAACGTGCATAAAACGTCAAAACGCACAAAAAATGATTGCATTTTTGTGAATTAGCACGATTGAATTTGATTGAATATGATTGTAAAATAAGGTCATCAAAAACGGAGAGAGGAGGAAGACAGATGATATACACTGTGACCTTCAATCCTTCACTTGACTATATAGTGGGGGTGGACGATTTTAAGCTTGGTGTGACGAACCGTACCTCATACGAACAGATGCTTGCAGGCGGCAAGGGAATCAATGTCTCGTATGTGCTCAAGAATCTTGGCTTTGAGAGCACGGCGCTTGGATTTCTGGCAGGCTTTGTTGGAGAAGAATTGAGAAAGAGACTTACAGAGGACGGAATCAGGACAGATTTTCTTGAACTTGAGGATGGAATATCGCGAATCAATGTCAAGCTAAAGAGCATTGACGGCACCGAGATTAACGGCATGGGACCGGATATAGCGCCGGACAAGGTCAAGGCACTCAGGGACAGGATTAATGAACTGAAGGCAGGAGACATTCTTATACTTGCCGGAAGTATTCCGCAGACGATGCCTGATACCATCTACATGGATATCATGGCGGATTTACAGGGTAAGGGTGTTAATATAGTGGTCGACGCGACCAGGGATCTGCTCATGAATGTTCTTTCATATAAGCCGTTCCTTATCAAGCCTAACAATCACGAGCTTGGCGAGATATTCGGAGAGGAGCTTAAAAATAGAGAAGCTGTGGTTCCTTACGCAAGGAAGCTTCAGGAGAAGGGAGCACGCAATGTCCTTGTATCAATGGCAGGTGAGGGAGCCGTGCTTATAGACGAGAATGGTGAGGAATACATGAGCGAGGCTCCGAAGGGCAAGGTTGTAAATGCCGTGGGCGCCGGAGATTCGATGGTTGCAGGCTTCATTGCAGGCTATCTTGAGAGAAAGGATTATGGGTACGCATTCCACAAGGGTCTTGCGGCGGGAAGCGCCAGTGCATTTTCAGAACAGCTTGCGACCAAGGAAGAGGTGGAAGAACTTCTTAGGAAGATAGAAGGCAGATAGGCCGACTGATTACAGGTGTCAGGAATAAAAGCATTTGATGGTTAAGCTGCTGAAGCAGTGAAGGTTATATAAAAGTATTAAAAGGTGAATGAAACAATAAGGCTACAACTATACATCATGCGGCAAAAGCATGGTGGGAAACGGAGGAGTTATGAGGATTACGGATTTACTTGATTCCCGAAGCGTGATGCTTGGGGCAGCACCCTCGGACAAGAAGCAGACGCTTGAGCAGGCAGTCGCACTCATGGTTAAGAGCGGAAAGATTGCCGATGAGGAAGCCTACAAAAAGCAGGTTTTTGCCAGAGAAGAGGAGTCTACAACAGGAATCGGCGAAGGAATAGCCATTCCTCACGGAAAATGTGACGCGGTGACCAAGCCGGGACTTGCGGCGATGGTCATTCCGGGAGGAGTTGATTTTGAGTCACTTGATGATGAGCCGGTCACACTTCTTTTTCTTATAGCAGCGCCGAATACCAAGGATAATGTACATCTTGATGTGCTCAGCAAGCTGTCGGTCATGCTTATGGATGAGGAGTTTACGGCGAGGCTGCGCGCAGCTGAGAGTGTTGATGAGTTTATGCGGATAATCGATGATGCGGATTCGGAGAAGGCAGGAATTGATGAGAGGCTTAGGACTGATGAAGGTAACGTAAGCAGAATCCTTGCAGTAACCTCCTGCCCGACCGGTATCGCACATACCTACATGGCGGCGGAGGGACTTGAGAAGGCGGCGGCTAAGGCCGGCTGCACAATCAAGATTGAGACAAGAGGCTCAGGCGGGGCGAAGAATGTTCTGACAGAGCAGGAGATAGCGGACGCAGATTGCATTATCGTGGCGGCGGATGCGAAGGTTCCGATGGAGAGATTTGACGGAAAGCATGTTATACAGTGTCAGGTTTCGGACGGTATCAGCAAGGCTGATGAACTCATTGAGAGGGCGCTTAAGCAGGATGCACCGGTATATAAGGCGGGAACCCACTCGGAGGAGACAGTGCAGAGTAAGGGAAAGAAGGACAGCTTCGCCCACAGAATATATATGCAGCTTATGAATGGTGTGTCACATATGCTTCCGTTCGTTGTCGGCGGCGGTATCCTTATAGCAATAGCTTTTCTGATAGATGGACAGTGTGTTGACATCAATCTTTTGTCAGCGGCAGAGAGACAGAACTTCGGTACGATTACACCAGCAGCGGCATTTTTTAAGGGAATAGGCAGCGTGGCCTTCGGACTTATGCTTCCGGTTCTGGCGGGCTTCATAGCTGAGGCGATAGCGGACAGACCGGGACTTGCACTGGGCTTCGTTGGCGGTATGATTGCGGCAGGCGGGAAATCGGGATTTCTTGGAGCGCTTGCTGCAGGCTTCCTTGCAGGCTATGTGATTCTGCTTTTGAAAAAGGTATGCGATAGGCTTCCGGAGAGTCTTGAGAAGCTTGCACCTGTGCTTTTTTACCCGGTATTCGGTATACTGATTATGGGTGTCGGCATGAACTTTGTGGTTGAGCCTGTCATGGGTGCAATCAACACGGCACTTAATTCGGGTCTTGCGAGCATGAACGGAACCAGCAGGATTTTACTTGGCTTCATATTAGGAGCAATGATGTCGGTTGACATGGGTGGTCCCTTCAATAAGGCGGCGTATGTATTCGGAACAGCTTCGATTGTTGCCGGCAACTATGATATAATGGCGGCTGTTATGATAGGCGGTATGGTTCCTCCATGTGCCATAGCACTTGCAACAATTATTTTCAAGGACAGGTTCACAAAGGAGGAGAGACAGTCGGGTCCTGTAAACTTTATTATGGGACTTGCGTTCATTACGGAGGGAGCTATTCCGTATGCAGCCTCCGACCCGCTGCATGTACTGCCTGCCTGCATAATAGGTGCAGGAATATCGGGTGCGTTGTCAGAGCTGTTTAATTGTACACTTATGGCTCCGCACGGCGGAATCTTTGTATTCCCTGTTGTAGGCAATGCACTCATGTATCTGGTTGCACTCGCAATCGGAACAGCAGTGTCAACGGTATTGCTCGGACTTTTCAAGAAGAAAAAAACAGCTTAACTTAAAATCACAGAAATTAATTAAAAAAATACTGTAAACTATAATTTTGTCAACGGATAATTGCAGGATAGGGTAACCTGCAATACCGTGGCAGCACCGGAAGGAGAATAAAAAATATGAAGACATTTTCTTACACAATCAAGGACGCACAGGGAATCCATGCAAGACCGGCAGGGGAGCTTGTAAAGGCTGCAAAGGGCTTTTTGAGTGAGATTAAGATAAAAAAGGGCGGCATGAGTGTTGATGCAAAGAAGATTTTCGGCATCATGGGACTTGGAGCAAAACAGGGCGATACCGTAGAGTTCTGCATAAGTGGTGAGGATGAGGATATTGCCTGTGCAGCTATCGCAGCTTTTATGGAGTCTAATCTGTAAAATTATTTACTGCTTATTGGCGGTATATTGCAGGCGGTGTCCGTGATATGCAAAAAGAGAAAACGTAGGGCTATAGTGTGAAAAATAAGCCTGACAGCATATTTTTCACACATGCAATTTGTTTCTGAGCGAAAACAAATTGTTTTGCTGGCAGATGAGAAATCGCCTGTGCGAAATTCTCATCGCCTTCTCGCGATAAATCGCTCGGAAATGAGGATTAGTATGCAGGTTTATCATGGTAAAAGTGTTTTCGGCGGGATAGCCATAGGAAGAATCAGTGTTTTTTCAAAAAAAGAGCATAAAATTGTCCGGGTCAGGTTAAATGATACAGATGTGGAGCTTGCACGTTTTGAAGAGGCGAGGCAGACGGCACTCACACAGCTTGCAGCCCTTTATGATAAGGCCTGCAAGGAGGTAGGAGAAGCGAATGCAGCTATATTTGAGGTTCACCAGATGATGCTTGAGGATGACGATTTCACGGATTCGGTTAATAACATCATTACAACGCAGCAGGTAAATGCAGAGTACGCTGTCGGCGTCACGGCAGATAATTTTGCCAACATGTTTTCCGCAATGGATGATGAATATATGCGCGGAAGAGCTGCTGATGTAAAGGATATATCCGAGCGTCTTATATCTATCCTTAAAGGCGGAGGACAAGGGCAGGTTAATGTCGATGAACCGGTGATAATCCTTGCAGATGACCTCGCACCTTCTGAGACAGTCCAGATGGATAAGGACAAGATTCTTTCATTTGTGACGGTTCACGGCTCGGTGAATTCACATACAGCTATACTTGCGAGAACCATGGGCATTCCGGCACTTGTTGATACAGGACTTACTCTTACGGAGAATCTAGATGGAACGGAAGCCATAGTGGATGGCTTTGACGGAGCCATATATATTGAGCCGGATAAGGAGACCTATGACAGGCTTTCAAAGCGTAAGGGGGAGGAGGATGAGAAGAAGGAGCTGCTTCTTACGCTTAAGGGAAAAGAAGATGTGACACTGGACGGACAGCATGTCATGCTGTATGCTAACATAGGCAGCACGAGTGACCTTGCTATGGTCTTAAAGAACGATGCGAGCGGAATAGGACTGTTTAGAAGTGAATTCATATACCTTGGAAGGGATGATTTTCCGACTGAAAATGAGCAGTTCCAGATTTACAAGTCGGTGGCGGAGACTATGGCGGGCAAGCGCGTCATCATAAGAACTCTTGATATCGGTGCGGATAAAAAAGTTGACTATTTTAATCTCGGTGAGGAGGAAAATCCGGCTCTGGGCTACAGAGCAATAAGAATATGCCTTTCACAGTCTGAGATTTTTAAGACACAGCTTCGAGCAATTCTGCGTGCCGGTGTATACGGGAATATTGCAATAATGTATCCTATGATTACTTCTGTAAAGGAAGTGAGACGAATTAAGGATATCATGCGGGAGGTTAAGGCAGAGCTTAAGGAGCAGGGAATAGCCTATGCGGATGTGCTTGAGGGCATTATGATTGAGACACCGGCTGCGGTCATGGTCAGCGACGAGCTGGCAAAGGAGGTTGATTTTTTCAGTATCGGAACAAATGACCTCACGCAGTATACCCTCGCCATCGACAGGCAGAATCCTAGGCTTGACGATTTCTACGACCCGCATCACCCGGCAGTATTAAAGATGATACGGATGACTGTAGAGAATGCACATAAGGCAGGAATATGGGCAGGAATCTGCGGAGAGCTGGGAGCGGACACAACACTTACTGAGGAATTTATAAGGATGGGTGTTGATGAGCTTTCGGTTTCGCCGGGAAGAGTACTGCCTATCAGAAAAATTATAAGAGAGACATCGCTGAAAAAATAGTTCCTTAGCTTACAGTGAATCCACGATGTGAACGCAGAATAAGCACTTCCCCGCTTCAAGTGTGTAGAGCACTAAGCGGTGGGTAAGGGGGCTGCGAACTGCGTTCATGAGCAGGTAGCAAAAGCGGATTGCGAATGTCCGCTTTACGGCAGTAATGGACAGCAAAAAACGGATTTGCGGATTTCGCAGAGGTACATGTCCGGCGGTTGGAGGTAAAATAAATGTTGACAGAACGACGTCAGGAAGAGATTGTAAGATTGGTATATGAGAGGGAGAGCATAACGGTTGCGGAGCTCAAGGAAATCCTTAATACTTCTGAGTCAACAATCAGACGTGACATAATTACGCTTGACAAGGAGGGAAGGCTTACCAAGGTGTTCGGGGGAGCGATAGCACTTCACCCTGCACAGATTGTAAATAAAGAACTCTCCATGGTGCAGAAGCAGGAGCTGCAGACCACGGAGAAGCAGGCGATTGCGCGCTATGCCGCCTCACTCATCGAGCCGGATGACTGTGTGTATCTCGATGCAGGAACCACCACGGGCTGGATGATTGAGTATATCAGGCAGGAGAAGGCAACCTATATAACCAACGCACTTTCCCATGCTAAAAGACTTGCGGATAAGGGCTTCAGTGTCATCCTGATTGGTGGGGAGCCTAAAAGCTCTACCGATGCCATAGTAGGCGGCGAGGCTGTTCTGAATCTTCAGAAATACCATTTCAGTAAAGGCTTTTTCGGTGTTAACGGCGTTGACAGGCTGAGCGGCTTTACCACACCGGACGTAAAAGAAGCCGTGGTAAAGCAGGCTGCCGTAAAGAATACCCAGCCTGCACACAGATATTTTCTGACCACCTCTTCTAAGTTCGGCGAGGTCTACGCCGTCACATTCGCAGGCTTCGAGGGTGGAGTGATACTCACGGAGGACAGCATAAGCGAGGTGCTTCCTAAGAGTATTGAAATCATAAATGTTACACAGCAATAAATCTGGGACAGGGGTCAGACCCCTGTCCCAGAAAATTATATGAAAAGCATATTGCAAACATGTGTTCGATGATATATAATATTAAATACAGAGTGACTGTGTAAAATCAATTTGAGGAAGGATGGGGAAGTGTATGACGAAGGAAGAATTATTTGCACCTATAAGGGAGTGTTATGGTGAACTGCGTGAGGCATTAAAGGGGAGCGATTTGGACAGGATAAGACAGCTTACGTTGAAGGTTCATGCGATGGTTCATCCGGCGGAGATTTCCGGCAGGAAGGAAAAGACTATTGCGGATTATGTTCTGGAATATATGATGGATGGCAACAGGGATACGCTGGTTCCGCGTGAGGATTATGATGTCGATTTGCACTATGCAGGTACAAGAACTGTGCCGATGTGCTGGCAGTTCTGGCATACATACAGAATAGAGGATTTGGTGAGCAATATTCTGATGGTCAACCAGAATCAGATTTTTAACTCCGAATGGCAGAGGAAGATTGGTTCACCGATTACCGATACAGGGAATGCGCTGGAGCTTGATGAGGCTGTGGCTTTCGGAAAGGCTCTGAACGTGGATGCACTTTATGAGTATATGATTACTGTAGGGAAGAATACACGGAAGATATTGGCAGGGTTAACCTTGGAACAGATTAATTCGATGGTTCCGGCTGAGTGGGTGATGCGGATACTTGAGGAGGGCGGCGTGACAACGGATTTCCGTTCAGTGTGGCTTCTGGTCTACTGGGGAAGACTTACAAGGGGAGGCATGATTTTAACACCGATGACGGATCATCATATGATGCATTTGCCGCCGTGTATAAATAATCTTCCTATTTTAGACTGATGGATTTATTGTTGATGCTATCGAATATTTTGCGTGACCGGGTGAAAAAGAAGATAAGAGACGTGTATTTTGTCTCAGCAGGAAATAGCTTGCAAAGACATAGCTCTACGGAGCGTGGAATCCGCATAAATTCACCATTTTCTACGCTTTGTGGGTGTGATGTTTAAGGAATTTGAATGATAATTGACTCAGGAAGGAGGTAACCTGATGGATCAGATTATGATTGGAAAGTTCATTGCGAGTGAAAGAAAGAGAAAAGCTTATACGCAGAAGCAGCTTTCCGAAAAGCTTGGAATCAGTGATAAGACGATTTCAAAATGGGAGCGCGGAAATGGGTTTCCCGAGGTGTCATTGCTTTTACCGTTATGCAATGAGCTTGATATTACGGTAAATGAGCTTTTGTCCGGGGAGAGAGTTTCTGAGGAAGATTATCGAAAGAAAGCGGAGGAAAATATGGTGAATTTAATGAGAGAGGCTCAGGAGAGCAAAAAGAAAATAATTATGTCGGCTATGGTTGCGCTGCTGGTGCTTGTGGCTGCGGTACCGTTGTTTGTCATTTCAGGAGCTATTGAGATGGACAGTTGGATAAGGATTGTACTTATTGTCATAGGAACTGTGGTGGTTGTTTTTGGAATAGCGATTGCATGTGTGCTTGACAGGGATGCCGGTGCTTATGAATGTCCGGAATGTAATACAAGATTTGTGCCGGAGCTGAAGGACTATATTATGGGAGCACACACAATCACGAAGCGTAAGCTCACATGTCCTCATTGTGGGGCACATAGATATTGTAGGAAAGTATTGACAAGATGATGTGACGGGAGCGTTCCGGGACAAGGAAGTGTCCTTGTCCTATATATTGTGCGGGTGAAGGGAGATACACAGTTTATATGTTTGAGTACATAAGAAATGAATTGCTTGGATTGTCGGATAAGGGAAATTATGCCGCTTTTACGTCAGCGCTTATACCGGGCTGTGATAATGTTATAGGTGTGCGGCAGCCTGTGTTAAAGAAATATGCGCGGCAGCTTGTCAAGGATAATGAAGATTTCAGGGCATTGCTCACTGAACCGGACATTTATCACGAGGAGACACTTTTGCGCGGCTATGTGATTGGATATGGCACGGCAAAGGAAAAGAATTTTGACAGGGCATTGCAGGATTTAAAAGACTATGTTCCGCTTGTCAATAACTGGGCTGTGAATGATGGATTCTGTATAGAATTTAGGGTGATTGACAGCTTCAGGGACGAATTTCTGCCGTATATCAGGGAGTGCGTGCTGTCGGGTGATGAGTACAGGGCAAGGGTAGGGCTTATCATGCTGTTAGACCACTATCTCAAGGTTGATGAAGCTGGCAGCCGCAAGCCCAGAATGAGGAAGGTAACTTCTGCCGATATAAATATCGGAGATGAAAAGTTTATCAGAGACATACAGTATCAAGATAATAGGAAAGATATCCCTTCGAATACGGGAAATGATTATGGGATTCGCAATCAGGTAATCACGGGAAAATATTTAGATGAGATATTATCACTTGTTAACAGGGATTTTTCCGCCAACGGATATTATACCCAGATGGCGGCAGGATGGCTGCTTGCTGAGTGCTTTGTGACATTTCCGCAAAGAATATGGGAATTTCTTACGGACAAAGAAAATCTTAGACTTGATGCTGTATCATATAAAAAAGCGATTAATAAGATATGTGAGTCATTGACACCGGATAAGGAGGTCAAGGAGATGATGAGGAATATATAAAATTATATATGAAAATCGGATTGTTTATTGGTTGCAGCAGCTTAGGCGGTGTCTGCACCACATGGAGGTTTAGAGATGGAGCTTGATATAGTTGGTCTTGTTGGTGCCTGTTCATACGCACTTGACTGTATAGAGGCAGAGCTTGTGCATGTCACTAACAGACATGGCAAGAGAGTTGCCTACATCAGCGTATGTATGGCAGAAAGATTGGGGATAGAAGGAAGTGCATTGCAGGATCTGGCAATCTGTGCAATGCTTCATGATAATGCATTGACGCAGTATATCTCTGAGGAAATACAGGAAAATAACATTCATCACATATCTCTTGGCGGCAGCATGCAGGGAGATAAAAATACAGTCGTTGAAGACGGAGGTATGTTCAATGAAAGCGAAGCTATAATAAGTGAAAATGAGATGGCATACAGTCCTGAAATAATAAAAAGTATAGCCGGCTCCATACATAAAAAGATAGGGCTTCATTGTACATATGGTGAACAGAATATAAAAAAGCTTCCTTTTTATACAGATGTTTCAGGAGTTGTTTTATATCATCACGAAAATGCCGACGGTACAGGAACATTCGGAAAAAGGTGGGATGAGATTCCGCTCTTTGCGCGAATAATTCATCTGTGTGATATGGTTGATATCATGGGTAATTCCTGTGATTTCAGCGGTGAGAGCTGGATAAGGGCAAAGGAATATGTGTGCAGGAACAGAAATATTCTGTTTGACAGCGAGTGTGCTGATGCTTTCCTTGAGGTATTTTCAGAAGAAAATTTTGTGAGCATGTCGCAGGACAGGTTTGAGGATGAGTTATGGAAAAAGATACCAAGGGACAAGAGAGACTGTGATTTTGAGACCTGTAAGGGTATCGCAGATTTTTTTGCAGGGATTGTCGATTATAAGTCGGAGTTTACGGGAAAGCATTCGCTCGGTGTGGCCAAGAAGGCGGCAGAGCTGGCAGAATACATGGGATATTCACAGGCTGATATTGAAAAATTCTATATGGCAGGTGCTCTTCATGACATTGGAAAGATGGCTATAGGCAATGAGATTTTGGAGAAACCGGGACGACTTACGGATGAGGAATTTTCAAGGATGAAAAATCATGCCGGATATACATATATGATACTTTCTGAGGTCAAGGATTTTGATGAGGTGCGCGAATGGGCGGCACTTCACCATGAGAAGCTTGACGGAACAGGTTATCCCTTCGGGAAAAAGGCTGAAGAGCTGAATGAACCGGAGAGGCTTATGGCATGTGTTGACATTTATCAGGCGCTCACAGAGGCAAGGCCATATAAGCTGGGAATGTCTCATGATAAGGCATGCAGCATACTTGAAGATATGGTACAGAAAGGCTGGATTGATGCGGCTGTTACCGACAAGCTAAGAAGCTGCTTTGATGTTGGCGGAAGGGATATGGTGTGAAGAAGTATGAATAATATACAGAATAAAGACGAGGGTCTTATTGGAAATGAAAAAATAGAGGAGGCGGTTCTGGCACTTCAGAATGAACCTTCAGGCGAAAGGCTTGCACATACGTTGACGGTTATCCGCAGACGTATGAAGGAGGGGGGACAGCTCATTGTCGCAGTTGAACCGTCACTTGAGAACATGCAGATGAGGCTTCAGACAGTTAAGACTGAGGACGGAGGAATATGGTGGTCTGCTTTTACAAGCTTTGATGAGGAACTCAAAGGAGCTGACAGCATGAAGTCTGCTTTTTTGACTGATATAGGGAGACTTTTTCATACCGCTCTTGAAGCTGCTGAGATAAAGGGAATTATTATAAACCCGTGGAACAGGACGATAATGCTTGATAGAGAGCTTATAAATATTATTCTGGGACAGGAGAGCTGACCTGTGCTGCGGAGCGGTTTCCGTATATCAAATGAGGGGCAAAATACCTTTTGCCCCTCATTTGCAATATATCCTTATACAGCTTATATAACTTATTTGTTGCTGCTGTCTGCGGCAACAACGGCATTAATCTGCTCTAAGAGCTGGTCATAATTATCCTGATTATCTATACCTCCGAGAAATGGTTCGCCAACAATATTACCGTTTCTGTCGATAAGTATGGTAGTAGGGAAGGCCATGATATTGCCTGCGTATCTGCCTGCTTCGGTGTCAGAGTCAAAATAGATATTGCGGTAGGATGCACCTTGGCTTTCAAGAAGCTTTAAGGCTTCCTCAATACCTGACTTATTTCCGTCAAGTGTTTCTGTGTTGATACCGATGAGCTCGCCACCCATGCCCTTGAGAGTTTCATTGAGTTCATTAAGCTTGGAAAGCTCGGCAACACAAGGCTTACATCCATTGAACCAGAAGTTGACTACAGTTACTGCATTTGCGGAGAAGATGCTGTCATCAACATCATTGCCCTCGAGATCTTTTCCTGTAAAGCCCGGAAATGGATTTGAGTTTTCTTTGACAGATGTACCATCAGCGGATGCTCCGGCACCCGAAATCTGGTTCTGGAGTTCTGTTATTTCCTTTTCTATACCACGTATCGTTTCTATGTCGGCACTTACAACCGCAAGCTCCTCCTCCGTGAAAGATGCCTTGTTGGCTTCAAGAGTACTTGCAAGGAAATCGGCATATTCCATTTCCTGATTTTCACCGGTATTGTCCTTGCTCATGAATCCGAACATCTTGTTCCATACATCGCTGTGATCGCTAAACAACACGTTTTCCTGCTGATAGAGGTCATTCATACGCTCTGTAAGTTCATCTGTGCTCATTGAGGTGCCGGTATTGGCTGAGCTGCTTTCGGTGGAGCCGGATATGCTGCTGCTTGTAGTAGTGTTTATGTCCGTGCCGTTATTGCCTTTTCCCGAGCATGCTGTTATTGCAAGTGCTATTGACAGGGTTGTTAATGCAGTGACTAATTTTCTTGTTCTCATAATAAAAATCTCCTTATAAATAAAATATTTTTTGCTTTGTTGTCAGGTATTGCCATGACTTTAGATTATTTGGACGGCTGTTCAATATTCAGGTCCTTCTGTCCGCTTTTGCCGGTTGTGTCCTTCTGTGTGCTGCCAAAACCATATTTGTAGCAGATTGCATTTGTCGGACACGCTTTTATGCAGGCTCCGCAGCGTATGCATTCAGGGTGGTTAGGACTGGCTGTTACATCGACATCCATTTTGCATGCCCTAGTACATTTTTTGCAGCCGACACATTTGTTTGTGTCAACCTTCATCTGAAGGAGCGATACCTTGTTAAAAAGCGAGTATATCGCACCCAGAGGACATATCCATTTGCAGAAAGGTCTGTAAAAGAGGATGCTTAGCACAACGAAGATTATAAGTATTGAGCTTTTAAATGTAAACAGCTTTCCAAGTGCCGAGCGGATTCCGCTGTTGGTAAGCGAGAGTGGGATGGCACCTTCAAGCACTCCCTGAGGACATATATACTTGCAGAAAAATGGATCGCCCATGCCTATGGAATTGGTGACTACTATAGGCAATAGAATGACGAAAACCACAAGTATAACATATTTCAGGTATCTGAGAGGCTTGAGCTTTGCTGTGGAGAACTTTTTACCGGGTATCTTGTGCAGCAGCTCCTGAAACCAGCCGAACGGACATAAGAAGCCGCAGATTGCTCTGCCAAGCAGTACGCCCATAAGAATAAAAAAGCCGGTTATATAATATGAAAACTTAAATTTGGATGAGCCTACCACCGCCTGAAACGCTCCAATCGGGCATGCACCTGATGCAGCCGGGCAGGAATAGCAGTTAAGGCCGGGAACACATACGGTTTTAGCATTTCCGCGGTATATGGTTCCTTTAAAAAGGTTCGGCAGATGAATATTGGTCAGTAAAGTAGCAGCAGCCTGTATCCATCCACGGAAACGAGCGATTGTTTTTGAAATTGTTTTTTTCTTATCCAATTCCTACACACTCCAGACATAATTTTATTGCCTTGCTCAGCACGGTGGCTGCTTCACCACGGTATGCGCCGTATATAAGCATTGCGGTACCGGCAATAAGCAGCGCTGTCTGTACAACAGCCTTTGTTTTGCATTTCAAATAAATTTCCCCTTTCATTTGTGATTTTCCTGCACAAGCAGTGCATTGTCAGAATGGCTTATTGACCTTTTGACGTTATTATCATACAATACAGGGTGTTAAATTTGTGTTAAGAAAAGAGAAAATTAAAAATAAAATTTTCAAATTACTTATTTGGAGTCAGTACTGCAGGCATTGCTTGCAGTAGACAGGAGTATAATTATGAGACTGCTTATTGTTGAGGATGAAAAAAAATTGTGCGATGCGATAGCGAAGAGCCTTCATGGAGCCGGATATGAGGTCGATGTCTGTTATGACGGCGATGAAGCGCTAAGGATGATATTAGAAGAGAAATATGATTTGCTTGTGCTTGACCTGAATCTTCCGGGGACGGACGGAATGGAGATATTAAGGACGCTAAGGCAGGAAAATGAGGAAACCAAGGTGCTTATTTTGTCTGCGAGAAGCCAGATTGCGGATAAGGTGGAGGGGCTTGACGCAGGAGCTAATGACTATATGGAGAAACCGTTCCATCTGCAGGAGTTAGAGGCGAGGGTCAGAAGCCTCACAAGGCGTAGGTTTGTCCAGAAGGATGTGTGCCTTGAATGTGATGGAGTGAAATTTAATACAAGGGAAAGGGCTGCTTATGTGAACGGCGCTAAGGTGATATTGACAAGAAAGGAGAATGGCATACTTGAATATCTTTTATTAAATCAGGGAAGGCCGGTAAGCCAGGAGGAGCTTATTGAACATGTGTGGGATGCGACGGCTGACAGCTTCTCCAATTCCATACGGGTTCATATGTCATCACTTAGAAAAAAGCTTAAGGCGGAGCTGGGATATGACCCGATTGTGAATAAGATTGGAGAGGGCTACAGAATAGGAGATAAGTCATGAGAAAAATATCTCTTCAGTGGAGACTTACTGTAATAACGGCATTGCTTATAGCGGCGATATGTATTTTTTTGAATTTCCTGTTGTACAGGAACGGAATATACTATATTGATTCGCTTCAGAATGTTGTGACTGACCACGGCAGCAGTGCCGAGCAGGAGACCCTGTATATTGATATTCCGGACAGTGAGTGGGATGATTTCGCTTCGCAGTTTGCTGTGCAGATATATGATACCAAGGCAGGCTATCGAAGAAGGGGCTGGTTTATAACAGCGGTGGTAACATTTATCGGAGGCATGGTCACATATTTCGTGAGCGGACATGCTCTCAAGCCGCTCAGGGATTTTTCGGCAAAGGTTGAAAAGGTTCAGGTACAAAACCTGACAGCGTCCGTTATTGATGAAAAGGGAGCTTCAGAGCTTGTAAGGCTTGGAGATTCTTATAATAAGATGCTGATGCGCTTGTCGGATGCGTTTGAGGTACAGAGACAGTTCACAGGAAACGCAGCACATGAACTCAGGACACCGCTTGCACTTATGCAGGCGCAGCTTGATCTGTATAATTCCTCCGCACATCCGAACGTGGATTCTGAGACCGCCGAGACGATACAGATGGCTGCCGAGCAGACGGAAAGACTTACAAAGCTTGTTAAGACCTTACTTGATATGAGTGAGCTGCAGACAGTGGCACGCACTGACGAAATAGAGCTTGGAGCACTTGTGGAGGAGGTATTGGCTGACCTTGAACCGCTCGCAAGGGAGAGAGACATCGCGCTTAATGCCGGGTGCTGTGGCGAACTGTATATGACCGGAAGTGATATACTTATCTACAGAGTTGTGTTCAATCTTGTGGAAAATGCGATAAGATATAACCGCGATGGTGGAAGCGTGTATGTGTCGGTTAATAAAAGGGATACTAATGCAGTGATTGCCGTAAGGGATACGGGAAGGGGAATATCCCCTGAGTATATTGAAAGAGTGTTTGAACCCTTTTTCCGTGTGGATAAGTCAAGGAGCCGTGAGCTTGGAGGAGTTGGCTTAGGGCTTGCGCTGGTGCGTGAGATAGTGAGGCTTCATGATGGAAGCATTGCCGTAAGTGAGAGCAATGAAGAAGGGACAACCTTTGAGGTGGTTTTTCCCTGTGAAACAATATAACGCATCATAGGCTATGCACATATACAGCTTCATAAAGTAAAGCGGACATAAGCATCCCCCTTACCCATCGCTTAGTGCTCTACACACTTGAAGCGGGGGATTGCTTATTCTGCGTTCAATATAGTAGTAATTAAGAAGATAAAAATAGATTGATTTTTTATTTGATTTTGTGTATAATCCGTTATATAAAACCCATTGGGTGTGGATTTTTCAAGATTTGAAATCTTTTTTCGCCACATAGCTTAACAGAAGGCTATGTGGTTTTTTTGTGCATTTTTTGGTATTGGTAAGGAGAAAATTATTATGAACCAGACATTTATGAAGGAGAGGAGAATATTTCCTCTTGTGTTGTCGATGGCTCTGCCGATGATGCTGTCGATGGCATTCAGTTCACTGTATAATATTGTGGACAGTTATTTTGTGGCGAAGCTGTCGGAGGATGCGATGACGGCGCTTTCGCTTGTATTTCCGGCGCAGAACCTTATGACCTCCGTGGCGGTAGGCTTCGGTGTCGGAATCAATGCGATGATTGCATTTTACCTTGGAGCGGGACAGCAGAAGAAAGCGAACCGTGCTGCTGCACAGGGACTTATGTTCAGTGTGGTTCATGGTCTGCTTATCATGGCGCTGTGTCTTATAGGCATGCCGGCGTTCCTTGGTGCTTTCACATCGAAGCAGTCGGTTGTGGATTTGGGAGCTGAGTACTCTGACATAGTCTTCCTTTTTGCCGTGATAGTGAATGTCGGCATAACCTATGAGAAGATATTCCAGTCGGTCGGAAGAATGAAGGAGACTATGATATGTATGGTTATCGGCTTCGTGGCTAATATCGTGCTTGACCCACTGCTCATATTCGGTGTCGGATTTTTTCCGAAGATGGGAATAAGAGGTGCGGCCGTTGCAACCGGAATCGGACAGGTGCTGACGCTTATTGCATACATTGTTTTTGATAAGGTTAAGCCGCTTCCGGTAAGAATAAACAGGGAAAGCCTGAGCTTTGACGGTGAGGTGTGCGGACGCATGTACGGAATAGGAATTCCTGCAACACTCAATATGGCTCTTCCGTCCGTGCTCATAACAGCGCTCAATGGCATACTTTCGGTATACTCGGAGAGCTATGTCCTTGTGCTTGGTGTCTACTATAAATTACAGACCTTCATTTATCTTCCGGCAAATGGAATCATTCAGGGAATAAGACCACTCGTTGGATACAATTACGGTGCGGGTGAAAACAGGAGGGTTGAGAAGATATACAGACTTTCGCTTGGCATGGCAGCGCTTCTGATGGCAGCCGGGACAGTGGCATGCATGACTGTGCCGTCACAGCTTATGAGTCTGTTCTCTGACAGCGCCGACACGGTTTCTAAGGGATGTACGGCACTTCGCATTATATGTCTTGGTTTTATTGTGTCATCGCTGTCGGTGACCTACTCAGGAACGCTTGAAGCGCTCGGAGAAGGTGTTCCGTCACTTGTAATTTCGCTTATGCGATATATTGTTATTATAATTCCGGCGGCATTCATTCTCAGCAGGGTAATCGGTGCAGTCGGAGTGTGGTGGGCTTTTGTGATAACGGAATGTACAGCGGCGGTGGCGGCATGTATACTGTTTCATAGAAGCTGGGGAAAAAAATCGAAAGCCAATGCAATAGAATGATTTAAACCCAAAGGTTACCCCATTACCTGATTATTATTTGCTAAGAAAAGAAGTAAATACATATTTCCTGTCAATCAGATTTCCGACGATTCCGACCATTTTTCCCATAGTGAAAGCGGCAAGGACAGTTCCGATTCCAAGCCCGTAGAGGCGGCCGAGAAAGAGAAATGTCATGGCTGCTGTCACAGCAAGACATATCACATCAAAGGCTATCTTTATTTTAGGATAGCCCACCTTGGTTATGTCGGCAAGTTCTCGTGGGAAAAGGTCTGTCGGAACAATCGGAAGCTTACAGCGGTTAGAGAAGGCTATACCAACACTCAGGAGAAGATAACTTATCACAAAATATACAATTCTCCAACCGAGTGCAGTCGGAAGTATGTTAATCCACGCCTTATTCAGGTCGAGGAGCATGCTGAAAGCGAAGCCGACAACGAAGCTGAACAGGTACATCGGAACGAATTTTTTCCTCATAATCATAAGGCTTAAAATAAGAGTTCCCTGAAAAATATATGTCCATGTTCCGAGAGTGAGATTTGGAAGCACAAGCGAGAATGCGTAGGGAACACTTGAAATTGCCGAAATTCCCGCATTTGAGTAGAGCATAAGCACCACGCTGAAGCTGTTGATTAACACTGCGATGACGAGCGCGAGCTCACCGCGAAAGGTCTTTTTTTCATTAAATGTTTCCACAGATGAAGCTGCGGATATACTGTTGTCCATGTCTGTCTCCATTCCGCGGAGTTGGAATATTTGTCTGCTGTAAACTGCAGCCATGCAAACTGATTAAAACCTCCGCTTTTTTGATAATCTTTTGATAATCGTATATAGTATACCACTGAATTTTATAATAACAAATCAATAAATTATATAAAATTATAGATATTATCTATATATTTCATTGACTTCGATATACAGAATTCCCATTGTAAGAATTGGGGCATTTACATGAGTTGTATCTTCCCTGTTTTATGTTATACTGTTTATATAATAATGCAGAGTTTGATAATATTACGTAAGGCTTAAAGGATAAGAGAGTTGATGAAGCTGATAGAACTCCGGCAGAAAATATTGCTTATCAGGTTGGATGGACAATATTGGTCCTTAAATGGGAAGAAGATAGTGCTACATGCTGCAGTGAACTTGAAAGGAATCATAACACCATGAATATATTCTATCTGAGATATTTTGTTACGTTAGCCCATGAAAAGCATTACACGAAGGCTGCAAAGCAGCTATGTATCACACAGCCAAGCCTGAGCCATGCGATAGACCAGTTGGAGAAGGAGCTGGGCGTGCAGCTCTTTGAAAAGGTGGGGCGAAACACAACCCTGACGCATTTTGGTGAGGAGTTTTTAGTGTGTGCAGAACACACGCTTGCGACGCTTGACGAGGGTGTTGAGATGATAAAGAAAAGTGCGGCGGGTGACGGAGTTATAAGGCTTGGCTTTGTAAGACCGCTTGGAATAAAATTCATACCACAGCTTGCGGCGGAATTTTTAAAGGAAAATAAGGAAAAAAATATAAAATTTACCTTCAATACCGATGTGACAGGCAAACTGCTTGAGGGTATGAAGGATAAAAGGTTCGACATTCTGTTTTGTTCGGAGCCGCCAAAGACCCTGGGTTTTAATGCGGTTCCGGTGAAGAGACAGGAGCTGGTGCTTATCGTTCCGGATTCACATCCGCTTGCAGGGCGCGATGAGATAAACCTCTGTGAGACGATGGATTATGATTATGTATATTTTCACAACAATTCCGGTATCAGAAAGGTTATAGACGACATGTTCGCAAGAGCGGAAATCACGCCAAGGATTGCCTGCGAGACGGAGGAGGATGAGGTGATTGCGGGACTTGTGTCGGCAGGCTTTGGGATTGCGGTTGTGCCATATATGGATATGCTTTTAAAACTGGATGTCAAGATAATTAAAATCACATCACCTGCTTATGAGCGCAGCTTTTTTATGGTGAACGATGACAGACTGTACATGCCGCCTGTGGTTAAGAGCTTCTATGATTTTGTGCTGGACAGGTGCCGATTTTAAAATGCATAGCATAAAAGTAAGGCGAAATCGCACAAACATATAGTGCTTCAACGTGGTAAAGTCGATGAAACGTACACTATAACACAAATTTTTCTTACAAAATTTTTTCGGCTATATGTAGTGGACATACAGAATTTCTTATTTAAAAAATATGCTGCCGGCAAAGCAGCTGTGCATTATAAGGATATAACAGAGAAGTCATTTTTGAGTATGGAGGAATTATGCTTAGAATAGGTGTTGATTTGGGTGGTACGAACATTGCGGCGGGGCTTGTCGATGAGGAGTACAGGATTCTGGACAGGGTGTCGGTAAAGACGAAGCTTCCGCGGCCGGCAGAGAGTATCATTACCGATATTGCGGGACTTGTAAACCTGCTCTGCGAAAAAAATAATGTTGCGCAGAGGGACATTGAATCGGTCGGCGTGGGAGTTCCCGGAACGGTAAATGAGGATACAGGCTATGTTGAGTTTTCCAATAATCTGGGCTTTGAGATGGTTCCGTTTATCAGGCTTCTTGGGGATATGGTGGAGGCACCGGTACATTTTGGAAACGATGCCAATGCTGCTGCGCTTGGCGAATATCTGGCAGGTGGCTACAATGTGAAGTCATTCGTTATGATTACATTGGGGACAGGCATAGGAAGCGGAATAATTCTTGACGGAAAGCTCATCAAGGGAATTAACTATGCCGCCTCAGAGCTTGGGCATACCGTGATTAAGCTGGGCGGAGAGCAGTGCACCTGCGGAAGAAAGGGCTGTTTTGAGGCTTACGCATCGGCGACTGCGCTTATAAGGGACACGAGGAGATTATTACTGAAAAAGTCAAATGCTGTGGAGAGTATGCATAATAATGTGGGTAATATGCTTGAGAGAAGTGAAATCTGGAAGCTGTGTGATGGAGATGTCGGCAAAATAGAGGCAAAACATGTATTTGATGCGGTGAAACTTGAGGATGAGCTTGCAAAAGAGCTGTTTTGGAATTATACTGAATATCTTGCGGAAGGAATTGCCAACATTATAAATATCCTGCAGCCCGAGCTGGTATGCATAGGAGGCGGGGTGAGCAAGGCGGGGGATATGCTGCTTGCACCTGTTAAAGAGAAGGTGGCAGGAAGGATTTTCTCAAAAAACTCTGCAAGAAATACGGATATCAAGCTGGCACGGCTTGACAACGATGCAGGCATTATAGGGGCTGCGATGCTGTAGAGACAATTTATATATTTGTTTTGTGCAAGGTGTAGATATGCTATATAATCAAAATTAAACGATGCTGAGGTCAAAAGGTATTTTGACCTCTATGATATCTATGATATCTATGGTATCTATGATATCTATGGTATCTATGATATCTATGATAACGAATTGCTACGCACGGAAGAAAAAGATTCGTGTATGAAAAATCTTGAAATAAAAAATATCTGGAAGTGGAGATTGGTTTGATATGAGACTGGTAATACAGCGTGTCAACCACGCAAGCGTGAGGGTTGACGGAAATGTGATTGGAAGTATAGGGAAAGGGCTGTTGATTCTGCTTGGAGTTGCCAATGGTGATACCAAGGAGATGGTTGACAGGTATGTGAAGAAGCTGTCAGGCTTAAGAATATTCGAGGATGCGGATGGAAAGACGAACCTTTCACTTGCAGATGTAGGCGGGGAGCTTCTGGTTGTGTCACAGTTTACACTGTATGCCGACTGTAAGAAAGGAAACAGGCCAAGCTTTGTAAATGCGGGTGCTCCTGATTTTGCCAATGATATGTATGAGTATTTTAAGGAGAAATGTGTTGAGACGTTCGGCAGGGTTGAGTGCGGAAGCTTCGGAGCCGACATGAAGGTAGAGCTTGAAAACGATGGACCGTTCACGGTCTTATGGGACAGCGATTGGTGGTAGTAAAAACATGTGTATAGGGGGAGTTATGAACAACTATCTTATAGTTACAGGTGGATATACGGACGATAATTTTGCAGTCCGGTGGATAAAGGATAATAATTTTGACTGCATGCTTGCCTCAGATTCCGGGATGGAATTTTTCAGGCGCACAGGTATTGTGCCGGATGTCATAATAGGGGATTTTGATTCGGTAAATGCAGATACATTGGATTTTTTTAAGAAAAAGAATGATATAGAATGGACGAAGCTCAATCCGATGAAGGATGACACCGACACGGAGGCGGCTATAAGGCTTGCCATTGAAAAGGGAGCACAGAGCATAACACTTCTTGGTGCGACAGGCAGCAGAATAGACCATGTGCTTGCCAATATTGAGCTTCTTGGAATAGGACTTAGGCAGAAGGTACAGATGCAGATTGTGGATGCACACAACAGAGTCAGGATGATTGATTCGGGACTTACCATAAAAAAGGACGAGCAGTTCGGAAAATTCGTGTCCCTGATACCGTACAGCATGAGGGTTGAGGGGGTATGCCTTGAGGGCTTTAAATATCCGCTTGATAATTACTGCATGAGCAGGTTCAATTCGCTTGGAATAAGCAATGAGATTACGGAGGCTGAGGCAAGGATAAGCTTTTCCGATGGGATAATGGTTGTAGTGGAGGCAGTTGACTGATATGGATAAAAATTCACAGAAAAACGGTATTATAGAAGGCACAATATGGAAGCAGCTTCTTATATTTTTCTTTCCGATTCTTGTCGGGACTTTTTTCCAGCAGTTGTATAACACTGTGGATGCCGTGATTGTGGGACAGTTCGCCGGAAAGGAGGCACTGTCGAGTGTCGGCGGTTCGTCGAGCCAGATAATCAATTTCGTGGTCGGATTTTTTACGGGACTTTCGGCGGGCGCAACGGTTATTATCTCACAGTTTTACGGAGCTAATGACGCGAATAAGATACATAGAGCGTTGCATACGGCATACGCATTTTCGATTGTGGGTGGAATAATAGCGGGAATAATCGGAATCGCACTCACAGTTCCGGTTATGAAGCTTATGAATACGCCGGAGGAGCTTATGCATGATTCCGCAATGTATGTGATGATATATTTTGGCGGACTGGTGTTTATTTTCGTCTATAATATGGGCTCGGCAATACTGAGGGCGATAGGTGATTCTAAAAGACCGTTATATTATCTGATAATATGCTGTTTCATAAATATCGTGCTGGATATTGTATTTGTGAGCGTGTTAAAGCTTGGGGTGCTGGGTGTCGCAGTAGCGACCTTTATTTCACAGCTTGTAAGTGCAGTGCTTGTGACAAGGGCGCTTATGTACCACACTGAGGGTATGAAGCTTGTGCTGAAGGAGATAAGGCTGCATGGGGACGTTCTTCCTGCGATGCTTAAGATCGGACTTCCGACGGGAATACAGTCCAGCATGTACAGTGCCTCCAACATAATAGTGCAGTCTGCACTCAACGGCTTCGGCGTCGACACGGTGGCTGCATGGTCGGCATTCGGAAAGATTGACAGCATGTACTGGATGATAAATACAGCATTTGGAATAGCGGCTACGACCTTTGTCGGACAGAACTTCGGTGCGGGAAAGTATGACAGGGTTAAGAAGGGAACACTTCAATGTCTTATGATGGATATAGCGGCTGCGTTGCTTTTCAGCACGCTGGTGCTGACGTTCGGACAGTATATGCTGAGGATTTTTACCTCGGAGGCAGAGGTTATCAGACTTGGCGTGAGGGTTATGAGAGTTATATCACCTGCATACTTTATCTTCGCATTTATTGAGCTTCTGTCCGGCTCCCTAAGGGCACAGGGGCATGTGCTTGTGACAACCATTATGACGATGCTCGGAGTGTGCGCATTCAGGGTGGTATGGGTGCTTTTCATAGTTCCGCAAGGTAAGCTTGAGCAGATAGTGTTCTGCTATCCGGCGACATGGACAATCACAGCCGTAGGAATGGTTATTTATTATATTTATAAGCAGCGCAGTATAATAAAGAAATATAAGAATACATTGCCCGCTTAAACTGGCAGGTTTTACTTTATAACTGCATGCGGTAATCGGATATAGAAAATGGAGTAATACAGATATATGGAATCAAAAAGAGAATTGACGAAGGATATGACAAAGGGGCCGTCTGCGAGGCTGCTGCTCGTTTTTGCGCTGCCGCTTATGCTTGGGAATCTTTTTCAACAGCTCTACACGATGGTGGATACCATTATTGTAGGTCAGGGTGTCGGCATTAATGCACTGGCATCACTTGGGGCGTCCGACTGGCTTAACTGGATGTTTATAGGCTTTGTGACGGGAATCACGCAGGGCTTTTCCATTATTTTTGCACAGTTTTATGGTGCCGGTGATGCTAAGTCGCTCAGAAGCTCAATAGGTAATGCACTTGTGCTTACAGCGCTTGCCGCTATCTTCTTTACGGTGGCGGGACAGCTCGCGATAGTGCCGGTTTTAAAGCTCCTTGAAACACCGGCAGATATTTTTGCAGGCTCGGAAAGTTATCTGAGGATTATGCTGGGCGGAGTGGCAGTGAGCCTTATGTATAATTTTGAGGCGGCACTTTTAAGGGCATTGGGTGACAGCAGGACACCGCTCATGGCGATGATCACGGCGGCTTTGACGAACGTTGCGCTTGACCTTCTTTTTGTCCTTGTTTTCAAGTGGGGAATAGCAGGGGCAGCATCAGCGACCATTATTGCCCAGGGAGTATCAGTTGTATACTGCTTTTCAGCTATAAGAAGAATAGACATGATAAGAATAAACAGGCAGGACATTGGCATACATGCCGCAATGTCTAAGAGGCTGTTGATAGTCGGTCTCCCGATAGTATTCCAGAATACCATGATAAGCATAGGAGGAATGATACTGCAGTCCGTCGTGAACAGCTATGGATTTCTGTTTGTTGCAGGCTATACCGCCGCTAATAAGCTATACGGACTGCTTGAGACGGCTGCAATCTCCTTCGGCTTTGCAATCACAACCTACACGGCGCAGAACCTTGGGGCAGGCAATTTTAAACGTATAAGGAAGGGCATGAGAAATGCAGTCATAATGGCGATTATCACATCGGTTGTTGTATCCGTCTGCATGCTCATTTTGGGACGCACGATTCTCAGGCTTTTCATATCTGACGAGACAGGGCAGGTGGAGGAGGTGCTTGGAATAGCCTATCTGTATCTCAGCATAATGAGCTGGTTTTTGGCTGTCCTGTACGCGCTTCATACCTACAGAAGTGCGCTTCAGGGGCTTGGAAATACGGTCATTCCTATGCTGTCGGGAATTATGGAGTTCATAATGAGGACAACTGCTGTCATGCTTCTTCCGAGATTTGTGGGTGAGAAAGGTGTGTTTTATGCGGAGGTGCTTGCATGGACAGGTGCAACCGTGATTCTTGTCACGTCATACTATGCTGTGAGGAGAAAAATAGAAAAAAAGCTGAAAATTACTTAATTCCTATTGACATAGTAGGGATTAAGTAATATACTTGCAAAAAACATAAAACGTGAGGCAATGACTGGTGACAGCCACAAGCAGGAAGGAGATTATGTATGTCTAACATTTACAAGGGAGCAGTTGAACTTATCGGAAAGACACCTTTGGTTGAGGTGGTCAATGTTGAGAAGGAGCTAGGGCTTAAGGCTAGAGTACTTGTGAAGCTTGAGTACTTTAACCCGGCAGGAAGCGTCAAGGATCGTGTAGCTAAGTCGATGATAGAGGACGCTGAGGCCAAGGGGCTTTTGAAGGAAGGCTCTGTAATCATTGAGCCTACATCAGGAAACACGGGTATAGGTCTTGCATCCATAGCAGCATCTAAGGGCTATAGAATCATCCTTACAATGCCTGAGACAATGAGCGTTGAGCGCCGCAACATCCTTAAAGCCTATGGCGCTGAGATTGTGCTCACTGAGGGCGCTAAGGGAATGAAGGGTGCCATCGCAAAGGCTGAGGAGCTTGCCGCACAGACACCGAACAGCTTTATTCCGGGACAGTTCGTAAATCCTGCCAATCCTAAGGCTCACAGAGAGACAACAGGCCCTGAAATTTGGGAGGACACAGACGGGAATGTCGATGTGTTCGTTGCAGGTGTAGGTACGGGCGGAACCCTCACAGGTGTAGGTGAGTACTTAAAATCCAAGAAGCCTGATATCAAGGTGGTCGCAATGGAGCCGGCTTCATCACCTGTCCTTTCACAGGGCAAGGCGGGAGCACACAAGATTCAGGGTATCGGTGCAGGCTTCGTTCCTGATGTGCTCAACACCAAGATATACGATGAGATTCTCACTGTAGAGAACGATGACGCATTCGCAACAGCCAAGCTTCTTGCAAAGAAGGAGGGCGTTCTTGTCGGAATATCCTCAGGTGCGGCATTGTCTGCGGCAATTGAGCTTGCCAAGCGCCCTGAGAATGAGGGTAAGACTATTGTAACATTGCTTCCAGATAGTGGGGACAGATACTATTCAACTGCTTTGTTTACAGAGTAGAATTAAATTAAATATGATATTGCTTAGCTGATAATGGAATATCGGCGAATGATTAAACTGCTGCTTAGACAGATTACTATTTAGAGGTCTGTTGGGCGGCAGTTTTTTGGTATTAGACTGTTACAGAATATATAGCATTAAATATAGAAATTTACAAATACTATTGCTAAACATGATACATTATGGTATCTTTATATAAAAGCATAGTTCTTATATTTCTGTATAATCTAATTATTCGCGTTTAAGACATTCGTGCTTTTGAATCCCATAGACAACAGCAGGAGCACGATGTTTTGGAAATGCATAATGTTTCCTGCAATACACAAGGAGGCATTACAATTGAATAATGAGAGAGTTAAGCTTCAGTGGCATCCGGCATTCTGTGCCGCTGCGCGGCTTGAGTTCAATGAGGACAGAGATGTACTTGAATTTTATTCGGAGTATAATTTAAGCAGGAAGCCATTACAGATAGACCTGCTGATAATTGAGAAGAATAAGAACATCAGGATAAAAAACCAGATAGGGCACATATTCAGGCAGAACAACATAATTGAGTATAAAAGCCCCGGAGATTCCATGTCGATAGATGATTTTTATAAGGCAACAGCCTATGCATGTATGTACAAGGCATTGGGGGAGAAGGTTGATGCGGTTTCAGCCAATGAGCTTACAATCTCAATGATGCGTGAGTCATATCCTGCAGGCATGATTGCCACTCTAAAAAGACAGGGAATAGAAATCGAAAAGGTATACGATGGAATATATTATCTGAAGAATTTTTTTATTCCGACACAGATAGTTGTGACAAAGGAGCTGTCTCAGGGACTGCATAACAGTTTTCGTGTGCTGTCAAGAAATGTGGATGAGAAGGATATAGAGACATTTTTAAAGGATGCTGAGGGCTACATAGGAAAGAGTGAGAAATCAGATGCGGACGCAGTGCTGCAGGTGAGCATGTCCGCAAACTATGAGCTTTATGAGAAGGTGAGGAGGGATAATACAATGTGTGAAGCGCTGAGAAGACTTATGAGGGATGAGATTGAGGACGCTTTGGACGCTGCGAAGCAGGAGGGCAGTGCAGAAGGACATATTCAGGCACAGAGGGAGACATCGATGGCACTTGCGAAGATGGGAATGGCGGTTGAGAACATTGCCACCGCCGTAAATGCGAGTATAGAGCAGGTGCAGAGCTGGATAAATGCGAAGGATAATGCTTCCGCCATATAATATTATTTGTATGAAATGCAAAATAAACCGGTAGTTCCAAGTTCAATGGAATTATCGGTTTATTTTGCAGTTTAATTTGTTTTAAACATTTCTTATGGGTAAATACTCTTAATCTGAACAGGAGAGAGGATTGTGGGGCTTGTTATGCTGCTGGATGATTGACAGCTATCCGCCTTTATAATGAAACAGAATATTATTATAACTAACATGCGTTGCATAAATCTAACTTTTGTGATACTATACTAATGCCGGGCGTTCACGTCACGGCATTTTGTTGTGTGGGACAGGGACCAGACCCCTGTCCCACACAATTGACTGTATAGAAAAGTGAAAGGAGAATGCAATACACATGATGATGGACAAAAGGCTGATTAATACGGTCAGTGAGAGCAAGAAATATATTGCGGGCAATGTAGCATGCCAGTGGGTGTCGCTTGCCGCTAATATAACGATGATGACGGCGGTGACGCGCATGCTCATGCAGCTTTACAATGGGGAGGATGCAGGTATTGCACCGATTGCTGCAGTGATAGTCGCAGCGGTTATTGTGAGATTTGTGTGTGCCAGGCTGTCATCTAAGATGAGCTATCTTTCCTCGAAGGCGGTAAAAAAGACGTTAAGGGAGAAGATATATGAGAAGCTTTTAAGGATAGGACTCAGCTATAAGGAGAGCGTGCAGACATCGGAGATTGTACAGGTAGCTGTGGAGGGCGTGGACCAGCTTGAGACATATTTTGGCGCATATCTTCCACAGTTTTTTTATGCCATGCTGGCACCGCTCACGCTTTTTGTGGTGCTTGTGAGGGTGAATTTGCTGTCGGCAGTTGTGCTGCTTATCTGTGTTCCGCTTATTCCGGTGTCGATAGCGCTTGTGCAGACATGGGCGAAGAAGCTTTTGTCAAAATACTGGGGGCAGTACACAGCACTCGGAGATACCTTCCTTGAAAATCTTCAGGGGCTCACGACACTCAAGGTGTACAGTGCGGATGCGTACAAGCATGAGAGGATGAACGAGGAGTCAGAGAAGTTTCGTAAGATTACCATGAAGGTACTTACCATGCAGCTTAATTCCATAACGATTATGGATTTCATAGCTTATGGGGGTGCAGCACTTGGGATGATACTTGCAATCAGCCAGTTTAATGCAGGCAAGGTTGATTTGTCAGGCTGTCTTTTGATCGTCCTTCTTGCAGCGGATTTCTTCCTGCCAATGAGACAGTTAGGTTCATTTTTCCATATTGCGATGAACGGAATGGCTGCAAGTGACAAGATTTTCAAGCTTCTTGAGCTTCCGGAACTGGGAAATGATAATGGAAAAAGTTCACAGTCGGAGAATGCAGTAGCAACGGCTGCTGCTAAAGCTGCATGCGGCGATGGCGATATCGTCTGCCATAATCTGCACTATTCCTATGAGAAGGACAGGGAGATACTTCACGGCATCGATGTGACATTTAAAAAAGATAATTTCACAGCGATAGTTGGAGAGTCCGGCTGCGGAAAATCGACACTTTCGGCAATTCTTATGGGAAGGAACAAAGGCTATACAGGTACTGTGACTATCGGTGGTGTTGAACTTTCCGATATCTCAGAGGACAGCCTTATGAAAAATATAACTTATATAAGCCACAACAGCCTGCTGTTTAAGGGGACTGTGAGGGACAATCTTCTTATGGGAAAACCTGATGCCGACGATGATAAGCTCTGGGAGGCGTTAAAAAAGGTGAAGCTTGAAGCGTTTCTTTTGGAGCAACAAGGGCTTGACACAGCAGTAGGTGAGGCAGGTAATAACTTTTCAGGGGGTCAGAGACAGAGACTTTCAATCGCAAGGGCACTGCTTCATGATACGTCGGTATATATTTTTGACGAGGCAACCTCTAATATTGATGTAGAGAGTGAGAATGACATTATGGAGCTAGTCATGGAGCTTTCTAAGACAAAGACAATTATACTTATCTCGCACAGACTTGCGAACGTAAAGAACGCGGACCGTATCTATGTGCTGAGAAACGGAGATATTGCCGAGAATGGCACATGTGAAGAGCTGGTTACAAGGAATGGGGAATTTGCAAGACTGTGGAATGCACAGCAGAGCCTTGAAAATTTCGGAAAGGAGGTAGGTTAAGCATGAAAAATAAGATTAGAAACGAAAATAATGAAAATACAGAAGTGACAAAAACGGTCACAAAGAAACCAAGAAGTGGTTTTACAGTATGTATGAAGCTTATCGGTCTTGTAAAGCCTCTTGCCGGATTTATGGTTGGAGCAGTTACCATGGGACTTGCCGGACATCTGTGTGCGTCCTTTATTACCATTTTTGCCGGATATGCACTTCTCTCATATATGGGCTATAACAGTCTTAATGTGGCTGTGATTTTTATATGCATGGTATTGTTTGCACTTATCAGGGCGGGACTTCGCTATGCCGAGCAGGGCTGCAATCATTTCATTGCATTTAAGCTCTTAGCACTTATCCGTGACAAGGTTTTCGGTGCATTGAGGAAGCTGTGTCCTGCCAAGCTTGAGGGAAAGGACAGAGGAAATCTTATATCAGTAATAACATCGGATATCGAGCTTTTGGAGGTGTTCTATGCACATACAATCTCGCCGATATGTATAGCATTTCTATTTACAATAATAATGTGCCTGTTTATAGGAAGCTTTAACCCTGTGTTCGGCTTGATTGCACTGTGTGCCTACATTGTGGTAGGAATATTTATTCCGCTGATAATGAGCAGGCTGAGCGGTGATGACGGCATGAAGTTTAGGACTATGTCCGGTGAGCTCAGCAGCTTCGTTCTGGAGAGCCTTCGCGGACTTGACGAGATAATACAGTACGGACAGGGCAGCAGTCGTGTCAGGCAGATGAATGAGCGAAGTGATGCACTCGCTGCGGATGAGAAGCGCATGAAGAATAATTTAGGAAGAAACACGGCAGTGACGAACACGGTGATTTTAATTTTTGACATGATAATGCTCTTTACTGGCGCACATTATTACAGACAGGGTGTTGTTGACTTTGACGGTGTGATTATTCCTGTTCTTGCACTTATGAGCTCGTTCGGACCTTGTGTGGCACTTGCAGCACTAGGAAGCACTCTGCAGAATACCTTTGCCGCCGGAAACAGAGTTCTCGATATTCTGGAGGAAAGCCCGCTTGTGGAGGATGTGAAGGGTGAGAGCAATATTGAGTTTGATGGTGCGAAGGCAGAGAGCGTGACATTCGCTTATGACGGCGAGGATATCCTGAAGGATTTTTCAGTCGAGCTTCCGAAAAATCATGTGGTAGGAATCGTTGGAAAGAGTGGCAGCGGAAAATCTACCTTCCTTAAGCTGCTCATGCGTTTCTGGAAAATTGACAAGGGAAGCATTGACATATCAGGGCGTGATATAGAACATATCAATACAGACAATTTAAGGAAAATGGAGTGTTTTGTGACACAGGACACGCATCTGTTCCATGACACGATAAGAAACAATATCCTGATTGCGAAGCTTGACGCCTCACAGGCGGAGCTTGAAGCGGCATGCAAAAAGGCATCCGTACATGACTTTATAATGAGCCTGCCACACGGCTATGACACACAGGTGGGTGAGCTTGGAGATACGCTCTCAGGCGGTGAGAGACAGCGAATAGGACTTGCAAGAGCCTTCTTGCACGATGCACCACTCATGCTGCTTGATGAGCCTACAAGCAATCTTGACAGTCTCAACGAAGCCGTTATTTTAAAGGCACTCAACGATGGAAGAAAGGATAAGACGATTGTGCTTGTATCACATCGTGAGTCAACCATGCGTATAGCCGACAAGGTGTACTCTGTGGAGAACGGAAGGATGAGTTGAATTTCGCAGTTACCTATATCTATAAAGAAAAATGAGGAAAATAGTGTGCAAAATAAGCTTGATAGCTTATTTTGCACACATGCTATTTGTGCCGCAGGCGTCACAAAGTAGCTTTTATCGTGGTCAAAATTTGAGATTTTGCCCACGATTCCTCCGGCAAGAAAGCATTGCCTGCGGAATGGAGATTAATATATTATGAAAAATAAGGATATTGCCGCCAAGCGCGAGGCGGAAAAGGCTATGGTATCACTGATGATAAAGCTGTACTGCAACAGGAAGCATGGCACCAAGACGGAGCTTTGTGCCGAATGTGCTGAGCTTGAGAGCTATGCAAGAAGCAGAAGTGAGCATTGTCCGTTTATGGAGAACAAGACCTTCTGTTCTAACTGCAAGGTTCATTGCTATAAGCCGGAGATGCGTGAAAAAATCCGTGAGGTCATGCACTTTTCAGGTCCAAGGATGATGTTTTATCATCCTTGTGCCGCGATGAAGCATGTGATATGCACGTTGAAGGAGAAGAAGAAACTGGAAAAACAAACGAACCGTTAAAAAAATAGATAATTTTATTGCCAAAGATGATACATTGTGTTATAATAGCCTAAAAGCATAGTTCTTATATTTCTGTATAATCTAATTATTCATGTTTAGGACATTCGTGCTTTTGAATCCCATAGACAACAGCAGGAGCACGATGTTTAAATAATGCATAATGTTTCCTGCAACATACAAGGAGGCATTATAAATTGAATAATGATGAAGTGAAGCTTCAGTGGCATCCGGCATTTTGTGCGGCAGCGCGACTTGAGTTTTGTGAGGACAAGGGACAGCTCGAATTTTATTCTGAGTACAATCTTAGCAGAAAGCCACTGCAGATAGACCTTTTGATAGTGGAAAAGGCAAATAATGTAAAGTTGAAGAACCAGATAGGGCATATATTCAGAAAGAATAACATAATTGAATATAAGTGTCCGGGAGATTCGATGTCGATAGATGATTTCTATAAGACTGTTGCATATGCCTGCATGTACAAGGCATTAGGTGAGAAGGTAGACGCGGTTTCAGCGAGTGAGCTTACAATCTCCATGGTGCGTGAGAGCTATCCTGAGAGCATGGCTGCCATGCTGAAAAAACAGGGGATAGAAATCAGGAAGGTATACGAGGGAATATATTATCTGGAGAATTTTTTTATTCCTGCACAGATAGTTGTGACAAAGGATTTGTCACCGGGTTATCATAACAGCCTGAGGGTATTGTCAAGAAATGCTGTGAAGAGTGATGTCGAGGCATTTGTAAAGGATATGGAAGGCTACATAGGTAAGAGCGAAAAATCAGATGCAGATGCAGTTTTGCAGGTCAGTATGTCAGCAAATTATGAGATATATGAGAAAGTAAGGAGGGAGAACACAATGTGTGAAGCATTAAGAAGGCTTATGAAAGACGAGATTGAGGAAACTTTAGATGCTGCCAAAAAGGAAGCAAGTAAAATCGGTCATGAGGAAGGTAGGGCACAGGGACTGGTTGAAGGCAGAGCTAAAGGAAGAGAATTAAAATATACCCCATAGAAT
>DNFT01000111.1 GCA_003486385.1 Eubacterium sp.
AGCTTCATGTTCGGATGGCAGCATTTTTTTGTTTAAGCTTTTTGTTCAAGCATTCGCAAGTGTGCAGAGCTCATCAAGCATCTTAGGAAGCTCTGCTGCCATATTCTCATCAGAGAACTGGCAGGTTCCGACAGCCTTGTGACCGCCGCCGTTGTACTTGAGCATGAGGCTTCCTACATTGATATTGCAGGTGCGGTTCAATATACTGTAGCCCACAGCAGCAGAACATCCGGCACCGCCGCGGCCGCTGACAATCCACGCGGAGATATTCTGCTCAGGATACATGCTGTATATCATGAAACGGTTGCCTGTGTAGATAGGGTCAACACCGCGTAAATCAGTGATGATGACATTGCCCTCAGTGCGTGTGTACTTCTTAACCATCTCTTTGAATTTCTCTGTCTGCTCATTGTATACTTCAATTCGCTCCTGGACATCAGGAAGGGCAAGAATCTCTTCAGTGGACATGGTGCGGCATGCATCCATGAGCTTCTCCATAAGCTGATAGTTGGAGATGGTGAACTGGCGGAAACGTCCAAGACCTGTTCTGGGATCCATGAGGAAGCCTATGAGTATCCAGCCCTTAGGGTTCATGACCTCATCTATAGTAAGGCTGCCTGAGTCAACCTTGTCGACTGCCTCCATCATATCATCGAACTGAGGAAAACGCTCCCTGCCGCCATAGTATTCATATATAATTCTGGCACATGAAGGAGTGATACGGCTCTCTCCCTTGTATTTTCCCTTGAGCTCGTTGCGTTCATGCTCGCTTGAGTGGTGGTCGAACCATAGACCGCAGCCCTCAACAAAGGGTACATTGGCAAGGCAGTCATTCTCATCTACAGGCACAAGACCATCCTGCAAATCCTTAGGATGTGCGAATTTCCATGAATCAATAATACCTGCCTCCTTTAAAAGTGCTCCGCATGCAAGCCCATCAAAATCGGAACGTGTAACTAAACGCATATTATATACTTCCTTCCTTTATTTATTAGTGTTTTTAAGTCGGGTGTGAAAATGTAATACCGGACATATTTATATAAAGATTATAATAGTTTTCAGACTATTTTTCAAGTATTAAAGCCACAGACAGACAAATTTACATAGTCCATCTGTGGCTTTATAAAGTCATTGGAAAAGTGTTGAAGGCTTATTCTATGCAGAAGGCTTAGCCCATAACTACTTCTACGTTATATTCTGTCTGACCCTTTACATAAGGTATTACGCAGCCATCGACAGTCCTGCCGTCAACAATCATGCTCTTAACACCCTTCTGTACATTGGAAGGATTCTTGACAGTGATATGATATGTTCCCTCACGGAACTTTCTTGTAAGTTTGAAAGCACCGAAGCCCTCAGGAACACATGGGTTGATGCTGAGTCCCTGATGTGTTGGGTATACACCGAGTATATACTGAGATATATTGACGAAGGTCCACGCTGCTGTTCCGGTGAGCCAGCTGTTCTTAGCCTCTCCGTGGAACTTAGCATCTGCACCTGCAACCATCTGTGAGTATACATAAGGCTCTGTGCGGTGTATTTCGCTGATGTCCTCAATATATGCAGGGCATGTCTTTTTGTAAATCTCAAAAGCTCTGTCGCCTCTGCCGATAACGGTCTCTGCGATGGAAACCCAAGGATTGTTATGACAGAAGATACCGGCATTCTCCTTGTATCCAGGTGGATAGGAGGAGATTTCACCAAGCTCAAGGTGGTATCTTGTATATGCAGGCTGTAAAATCATGACACCATACTTGGTATCAAGTCTTTCCTTTACGGAGTCGAGAGCCTTCTTTGCAAGACCTTCCTTGACACCGATGCCTGCGAGTACACAGAAGCCCTGTGGCTCAATGTATATCTGTCCCTCCTCGCATTCCTTAGAACCAACCTTGTGGCTGTAAGCATCGTAGGCACGAAGGAACCAGTCACCATCCCAGCCGCTCTTTAAGACGGCATCATACATGATGTCAACTTCCCTGAGTGCGCGCTCAGCTTCAGCTTCATCGCCCTTTAATGAGCATAGCTCGGCATATTCCCTGCCGTATTTTACAAACATACCTGCAATGAATACCGATTCAGCGACAGGACCTTCAGATGGTCCGAAGGTCTGGAAGGATTCGCCTGGGTGCTCTGAGAAGCAGTTGAGGTTCAGGCAGTCATTCCAGTCCGCACGTCCGATAAGGGGAAGCTCATGAGGACCCTTATGGTTTACTATGTAATCAAATGAACGCTTAAGGTGCTCCATAAGCGGCTTAGCCTTGCTTACGTCATTGTCAAACGGAACTATGTCATCGAGGATGGTTGTGTCACCTGTCTCACGCACATAAGCGCTTGTGCCGGCAATGAGCCAGAGCGGGTCATCGTTAAATCCGCTTCCGATATCGGAATTGCCCTTCTTGGTGAGGGGCTGGTACTGATGGTATGCGCTTCCGTCCTCGAACTGTGTGGAGGCGATATCAATTATTCTCTCTCTTGCACGATCCGGAATGAGGTGAACGAAGCCAAGAAGATCCTGACATGAATCTCTAAAGCCCATTCCACGTCCGATTCCTGATTCATAGTATGAAGCGGAACGGCTCATATTGAAGGTTACCATACACTGATACTGGTTCCAGATATTAACCATGCGGTTAACCTCTGGATTATCGGATTCGACCTCGTACTTGGAAAGAAGATTGCTCCAGTACTCTGTGAGGTCTGAAAAAGCCTCATTGAAGAGTTCCTCCGTAGCGTAGCGGGCAAGCATCTGCTTAGCGCGTGTCTTGTTGACAACATTAGGAGCTTCCCATTTCTCATCCTGAGGGTTCTCAATGTAGCCGAGAACGTAGATAAGAGATTCGCTCTCGCCCGGCTGGAGAGTAAGGTTAATCTGCTGTGAAGCGATTGGTGACCAGCCGCTTGCAACGGAATTCTTAGAATGTCCCTGCTCAACAACCTCAGGCTCATGTGCACCACGGTAAGCACCTAAAAACTCATCGCGGATAGTATCAAAGCCATCGATAGGGTGGTTGACAGAGTAGACAGCGTAATGGTTGCGGCGCTCACGGTACTCAGTCTTGTGATATATTGTGGAACCGTCAATCTCAACCTCACCTGTGCTTAAATTTCTCTGGAAATTTCTTGAGTCATCATCTGCATTCCAGAGACAGAATTCAACATAAGAAAATACCGAAAAGGTTTTCGGTTTATCGGATAAATTAGTAAGGATAAGGCGTGTAACCTCACAATTGTCATTCATAGGAACGAAGGCAAGCATCTCAGCCTTAAGTCCGTTCTTAGAAGAAGTAAAACGGCTGTAACCCATTCCGTGACGACACTCATAGCTGTCGAGTGGTGTCTTTGTTGGCTTCCAGCCCGGATTCCAGATGGTATCGCCATCCTTTATGTAGAAGTACTTGCCATTAATATCGTTCGGAACATCATTGTAGCGGTATCTTGTCAGGCGAAGAAGCTTCGCATCCTTGTAAAATGTGTAACCTCCGCATGTGTTCGACATCAATGAAAAAAATTCACCGCAGCCTAAGTAGTTGATCCAAGGAAGTGGTGTCTTAGGAGTAGTAATGACATACTCTCTGTTTTCATCATCAAAGTAACCGAATTTCATGTTTTTCTCCCTTCTTGAAATGAAATATAATTTTTACGGGCAGCAAAAGAAAGCCGCTAAATACATACTGATATTATATAAAACTTTTCAATGATATGCAATCGAAATAACAGGGAATATGTATACATAAATGGCAGTAAAAATTAGACATTAATTGACGAAATACTCAGGGTATTCGTTTTTGATAAGCTTTTCGTCAATCTCGAAACGTGTCAGATGTGCGGCCATAAGCGCATAGGCTCTGTCTGCATCACAGGCACAGATTGCAGAGAGTATATCGTGGTGGTCGCCGACAATCTTAAGCTCCTTTACCGTGTGCAGTGCCAGATGACGTATCCTGTCGAAATGTATTCCTATGTCGCAGCACATTCTGTAGCAGCGCTCCTTGTCAACGCATGAGAAGAGGAGGTGATGGAACTCATTGTCCAGCTCCATGAGCTTATCGGGTGCAGGGTTTTCAAGGTAGAAATCCTGCAGGTTAAGATTTGCCTTAAGCGCGAGCACAAAATCGTCCGAAAGCTCTTTTACGGCAGCCTTTTCACACACCAGCTTTACAACGGCACATTCGAGCGTGCGCCTGAAAAAGCCCGCTTCCTCAACGAGCTTCAGGTCTATAAGTGCGACACGGCTGCCCCTTTGCGGAAGTATCTCAATAATATCTGATTTTGATAATTCAATCAGGGCTTCGCGCACAGGCACTCTTGACAGACCGAGCATTTTTGACAGCTCATTTTCGGAGAGAAGAGTTCCGGGTCTTAGAGTGGTGTCGGAGATATTCTGTTTTAGTATTCTGAGGGCGTAGGCACGCCCTGTCTCATCGACATTTTTTGGTGTGATATTCATAGATTATCCTTTATAATTAATGGTGGTGACAGATTGCCACCACCATTTTGTATTGTCGGAAGGTTCTTTTCCGACTCCTTATTATATGCTGTTGGGGTCAAAACATGTGCTA
>DNFT01000090.1:0-19666 GCA_003486385.1 Eubacterium sp.
ATTCCCTGCCTGATTCCATGCTCAACTCCGCTGGCATACCCTGCCTGCCGCTCTGCCGCGCGAAGCTTCCGCTCTTCCTCTTCCTGGTTATACTCAAATATACTCATCATCACTACCTCCGCACGGTTTCTTTTTAGGAAATCCGCCAGCACACCATTTCTTATGCACTCATCTACCGCCCTGTTGACCGCCTCGTCAAGTGAGCCCAGCTCCGTTTTATACCTTCTCACCAGTGCCACATACTGCGCATACTCCCTGAGTGTGTGACTCTGCTTCATAAGCCCGGCATTTCTGCCGTAGTTAATATTGAGCACCGTGACCCTCAGCTCAAGCGCCGGATTGTCAACCCTCGGCTCAAATGCCTCCGAAAGCCTGTATTCGCTCTTGTCCGCAAATTCATCCTGTCCATTATAGAACACTATGAAATTCGGCGCAGGCACCTTCTGTATTGCCGATGAATACAGCGACTGCGTCTCCACCAGCCTGCTGTACTCAGCTGTGATATAAAGCAGGTCACGTAACGGCATATTAGGGTTGACCGTCGACTGGTGCTCATACAGATATATTCCCGTATTTAACAGAAATGCAAGGTCATTCTTCATTCCCATATACACCGCATTCTCCAGTGTCACTATCTGCAGGTCATCCGCGTTATCGTAATTCTTCCCGGACACCGCATTGTACAGCTCAAGCAGATTTTTCCTGTCAGAAAACAGCATTCTGAATATCGTGTCCTTGTAGCGGCGGTTGGCATACAATACCTTCCCATCGACTGCTGCATTCCCACTCTTGATTCCATTAGTACCCTTCATTAAATACCTCCTGTAGTTGTGGTGCAGGAGATATTTAATACATAACCGATTATGCTTCATATATAAGCATCGCACCCGGCATAATGTATATCCATTACGCCTGTGCTTATTACATAAGCATTTCACATTGCCTAATGTATAAGCATCATGCCTGTGCTTACCATATAAGCATTTCACCCGGCTTAATATATACTCATCAAGCCTGTGCTTATTATTCTGCTCATATAACATCAGCCGGCGGTATCAGCTGTCCCCTGCTAAGTTAATTGGATTTCAAGCATAGACCTCTGAATATTCACCGTAATCCGGTTATATGAAATATAGAACCTTATGAGCTGTAAAGCATCATAAAATATAGAATTTCAAGAAATATGCTCTGGATTCAGATTAGCATAATAAACCATGCATGTCAATATCCTCTTTGATACAATCTTGTGTAATATTTATACACTTACAGTTTAAAAAAGTTCTCCTTTTCACACCTGCACTTTTGTAGAATTTATATGCCCAGCATCCCATTCCCATTACACAACAGACGCCGCCATCTCATATATTAAAATAAAACAGGGCTTCCACACCGTATTTCTCCGGCATGGAAGCCCTGTTATTTTATGCTGCCATTATCGGTATAATAAGCATCAGTTTATGATTAGCCGAGTAAGGAGAGAACTCCCTGTGTAGCCTGATTAGCCTGTGCAAGCATGGACTGTCCGGCCTGAGCAAGAATGTTGTTCTTGCTGTACTCAACCATCTCCTCAGCCATATCAACATCACGGATACGTGACTCAGCGGATGTTGTATTCTCAACAACATTGTCAAGGTTAGCGATTGTGTGCTCGAGTCTGTTCTGAACAGCACCGAGAGCAGAACGCTGATCTGATACCTTCTGGATTGCTGCTGAAATTGTATCAATAGCATTTGTTGCGTTTTCCTCTGTATCAACCTTGAGTCCGTCAACACCAATATTCTTTGAACTCATAGAATCTATCTTAAGATTAATCTTGTTAGTATCGTTAGAATCTGCTCCTACATGAAGATTAAGCTCTAATGCCTTGGTAACTACCTTAGTAACTTCCTTTTCTTCGGCTTGAACTTCATCCTTACCAGGAGTGACATCTACGAATTTACTAATCTGCTCTGCACCTACTTCAGCCCATGTACCGTCATCCTTCTGAGCATAAAGCGGCTTATTCATTGAACCATCTGTGTTGAAATGATTTGCAAGGTCAGCACCATCTACCAAAGCTGTATCATTAGCTGCTGTGGATAATTTGCTTGAACCTTTTCCATATAAAGCCTGAACAGCTGCATCATCAATCTTCTTAGCATCTAACTGAGCACCGAACTGATCCTTTGTATTTGCTGGATCTTTGAAAAGCTCAACTCCTTTTTTGAGTACAACATCACCAGTAGCTGTATCAATCTCCAACTTATCAAGCACTTCCTCTGCTGTTAAAGCAGTAGTTGAACCCTTAGCATACCATGTTGGAACCGCTGAACCTTTTTTTAACTGAACTTTATCAACACCCATACCTGCTACATAAGATGCCTTAACCGGAACAGCCTTCTCAGCCTGTATATTAACTTTCTCCTTAACTGTCTCTGTGCCATCTCCCTTTAAGAGATATGTCTCATTGAACTTAGTTGTCTCAGATACACGGTCAATTTCCTTTGTGAGCTGGTCAATCTCGTCCTGAATTGCCTTTCTGTCTGTCTCACTGTTAGTTCCGTTAGCTGACTGAACAGCTAACTGGTTCATTCTCTGAAGCATTGAGTGAACCTCTGTGAGTGCACCTTCTGCTGTCTGTACTGCGGATACGCCGTCCTCAGCGTTAGATGAAGCCTGATCAAGACCTCTTATCTGCTTTCTCATCTTCTCGGAAATTGAAAGACCTGCTGCATCATCAGCTGCACGGTTGATTCTGTAGCCTGAGGATAACTTCTCTGCTGACTTAGACTGTGAGCCTGTTGTGATGTTTAACATTCTGTTGGCATTCATTGCCTGCATATTGTGCTGTACTACCATAATTTTTTCCTCCTTGTCCCATTTATGTGTGGGATATTATTTTTTTCAGGGAAATCCGTTTCCCCGATATTTATTTATAACAAACGAAGAATCCCGGGTGTATCTTCGTCTATTACCTTGATTAATGTGCCCGCTGTGCGGACTTCTCCGCCTTTAATTTCTCCTCGCGGAGGATACGCCTTATCTGCTCCTGTGCCTCCTTGGAAATCGGGCTCTCAGGATAGTAGGTGTCCTTGTTTCTCTCAGGGTTCTGTTCAACACTGCTTCTGACAATGTTCACATCTCTTGGCGCGTCTATCATAAAACGTCCGTGGCTTCCCGACCCTCCAAGATATACCACTCTGATATTGTCTCCGATATTCAGATACTGTCCCTGTTTTAACGATAGTTTAAGCATTGTTACCTCCATGTTGAATATGTTGCATTTTATTGATATGCATTTACAAGTCCATTCGTTAACTTTTTTATCCTTTGCAACTTATATATCGTATCAATGTTACGCAAACTTAACATTGTATTTTATATTTTGCTACGATTTGTAGCTTTTTAACAATAAGCAAGCTCGAATATTATCGTATATAATTCCTTATTTTGTGCATAATTTCTCAAACAGAACTACTTTACGCAACAAACTGTAACCAAATTAAGCAAAAAAAAGTCTTGTAAATAACATGTCTTATGTTATTCGCTACACATTGTTGCACATATTTACGCAATAAAAATATACTTAATCTAAAGGTGGTATCTATTATGAGTAATGAAAAGCTTGCACAAAAGCTGCGGGAGCTTAGAAAAGTTAACAACTATACACAGGATTATGTTGCCGAGGTACTTGGAGTAGTCCGGCAGACCTACAGCCATTATGAGACAGGGAAAAGGACCCCCGATACGAACGCACTGTATAAGCTTGCGGGACTTTACAATATTTCAATTGATGACCTGATGCACCTGACTATTGATATTGACAGGAATGTATCCTACGATGCACCGACACCCACCCAGACCAGCAATGACCTTGCCGGATTTTTAGAATATTTCAATGACCCTGCCAACAAGAAAAAATATATGTTTAACACCAATCTTGAACGTGAACTATTATTCTACTTTGATAAGATATCCGAACAGGATAAGAAGGAGATTATAGAATTTACTAAGATTAAGGCGCGAAAACCTCTGTAGCACAATAAAAGAACCGCAACAGAATTATTTTCCGTTGCGGTTCTGCAAGCTCGTTTACGACTTTTATTCTTCCCTGACCAGCTCTTCCGCCATACGATACTCCTCAGGCAGCACTCCCATCACATCACAGGTCTCCTCGACTGTACAATTATTCTTCTTCATGTACCGGTTTACCAGCTCGTACAATTTTACAGCCTCTCCACGCTCTATTCCTTTCTCTATCCCACGCTGTTCAATAGTATCAGATAAATTACACATTCTGTCCAGCTCCTCTCTTATTCTATGTGTCGACTCGATTGAGTATTCCGTTTCAAGTATCCTGATTTTATCACTAACGGCCATGCTGTCATCCAGTATGACCTTTAAAAGATTCAAAAGTCCTGCCGGGCTGTCTTTTTTATCATTATAGCATTTTATCTTTGTTTTTCCAACACAAACCATAACCGCACGGAGCAAATCACAGCCGGGAGCCTTCTTCATTTCGCCATACAGACTTCTTGGGCTTAATTCATAGCTTGTAATGGTATTCTCGGACATTTTACTGGTGTCCGTGCAGATAAAGATACTATACACCTTTTTTATATTATCATAATCCTCCGCTGAGAACTCCGTTCCAAGCTGTGCGGACAAGAGTCGTGCACAGTAAAACAGAGCCCTGGTGACAATATTATAACCCGGATAAAAATTGTTCTGCGCTTCCACGTTGATTATGAGCTTGATGTTTTCCTTGTTATTTCCATTCTTTTTAGGATATTTGCCCTCTTCCAAAGGCTTATATACGCTGAATCTGATGTCATACACAACCTCTCCTTCATTCGGAACCTTATCCTCATTGCGCAATCCGACAATTTTCTCACGATTGGTAAGCCCCGGACGTATCCTCACGTTTCCTACTTCCGGATTTTCAATACACTCCATTATTTTGGGTATATCGTACTCAGAAAATTCATCCGTTGTGTACTTGAGTATCCATGCCAGAATACTTTTATTAGAGAGTATATTTCTAATATTTTCATCGTATTTTGCCTTTGCACCTGCCGCGGATAGGTCATCGGCAATGGCGCTGTTTAACAATTCTGCCAACTACTGTTCTCCCTTCTGTTGTATAACCTTATACAGAAAACGCTTTCTGAAATCAGCTCACATTTTCTGCTGTGTCTAATGGATTTTAAGCATAGAACTCTGAATATTTACCGTGAAACCGGTAATATGAAATTTTCATTTCAGAAAGTATATATTCCATCAAATATAGAAATTCCGGGAATCAGGAATTAAAAATTACAAGAAATATATGCTTAAAGGAATAAATAATTTCAGAATATGTAGAATGTCAAGAATTATGCTCTAAACTAACTATAATATATTCATGCATATCACACAACCCCTGCCTGCCAATTATAAACCAATGTTAATCACTTTTTAATTTCATGGCAAAATAACCATACCCTACAGCCCAAGCAATAAGAAAAGGACCCTCATACCGGATTTATCCAATACGAAAGTCCTCAGCAGCTATCGCGTTATCAACAGCTTCAGCCCCGGCATGATATTCTCTGAGGCAAGCTTATTCGTGTCCATAATTTTTTCAACGGTAGTATAATATTTCTTCGCTACATCCCACAGCGTATCTCCGGATTTTACAATATACCCGCATATTCCGGGAAGCTTTTTGAACACCGCATAATCAAGTGCTTCCTCTGTAATGTCCGTTATAACCTGTGTAGTTCCCGGACTCAGAATGAGTGTATCTATTCCAATACTCATCTTTATCTCAAGCTCATCACCGCCAAGCATGGTAGTAATAAGCTGCTCTACATCTGTCCTGACGCTATAGAATGAATCGGTATCTATTCCCACTGCGTCTATCTTCTGTGAAAATGGGACTTCTCTTGTGAGGCTGCCTAATCTGTCCTCGTCATTGTCGGATATGTAAAGTATGCTTACCCTGGCAGCCCCCTCAACCATGAGTCCGTCCTCCACAATGCTGATATTGTCAACATTCACCGTGGCAGTGCTGCTTATTATCTGAAGGATTTTATCTTTGCTGCTGTTCAACTTCATCTTATCCCCCGCACGGCACCTCACATGATTCCTGACAAGGAGATTGTCATATCCTGCCTCATCCGTAACAGGTATTAGCCTGCTGTTAACCGAGTATACATCTGTCATAAGGCTAATATTCTGCTCCTCATATAGCTTGATATCAAGATCAAGCACAAGCTCCGCCTCCAGTACGCGAGGCTCTCCATCATAATCAGGCTTTACCGTCACCTGCTTCTGTGCTGGAACCACAAGGACATCCGCAACCATTCTCTCATCCGCTCCGGCAAGCGGCAGCTTCCCCGTGAATGGAAGTGTTTCCTCAACATACTGTATATTCTCATCATCATCCTCCGGAAAATACATTGCAAAGAGATGAATCTCTCCTCTCACGATAAGCTCATCTGCTGCCGCCTTTGTCTCTACATTTCTCAGCTCAGGAACCGACCATAGAATGTTTCCTGCATTCGGCTTGTTGGCCGATAACTCACACTGCTCACGCACCCTTAAGATATCCCTTTTATTCTCAACCAGCGATAACATGCCTATGTTTTTCTTAAGACAGCATATATCACCACTCTCAATATCGACTGCCGCTGATGACATATATGTATTTTCGCCATACAGTTCAAGCGATACTATCGCTGACACACTTATTTTTCTTCCGTTGATAAGACTTATGCTTAAGTCCTCCAGCTTAGCAGTACACTTTAGGGTATCTCCGGCACTAAGACCATCCATTCCCACCGTCTCACCGAAATCAATGCTTCCCTCCATACAGTCCGGCGCTCCCCCTGTCTTATCCGCCTGATACAGAAGTGAGAACTGCATTTTACCATTTACCGAGGCTCTGCCGTCACCGGCCTTCATTCCCTCGATAATTACCTCTCCGCAATCGGCTATTCTCTTTAATATATCAGGCTTACTGTCGGGCACTATGAAATCGTCATCCAGTGTAATCTGGGTCTGTGACCTTCCACAGATATGATTCATGCTTATATTTTTCCTGACTATTTCCACAAAAAATCCCCCCATATCATATATTATCTTCTATATGATATGAGGGGGCTGCAACATTTATGCTATCCGCATATTATATGTCATCCATTATTTTCATCACATTTTCATTCGCTTAGCTTATCTGAACACCACACTACGTCCCGCATCCTCAGTTTTGACAACCACATAAGGATATGTGGCAAGCTTATTTGCCGCCTCTCCCTGCTTCGGTCCGATAAGCTCTGAATCAAAGTACACCGCATTGTCCGATACCGACACCTCCTTGACGGCAATTGAATAGCCTCCGGTATTCTGTTTCCCATATCCGCGCGCTATGTAGAGCCATCCGTCCGATATGCAGGTAAGCTTGAAATCAGTCTCTTTCTTCTCCTCAATTTCTCTCAGAAAATCCTTAGGAATGTCATCATAACATACCACTGTGAAATCAGCAGGCGTAAGCTTCTCCTCAGACTCAGCCTTGCTGCAGCCGGATACAGACATCGCCAATGCACCAGTACCTATAACCATTATCATTAGCAGCAACAGTGAAACCAGACTTTTTCTCATCAATCTACCCATACATCACATTCTTTATCTATATGTATGCTGTTGGGACGCAAAAATATAACCTCCGATTTTACTCACTCTTCGGCGTAAAATCATACCTCACATCGTCTGCACCCTCCACAAGATTGACTGTATAGCTCTTTATGGTAGTTCCGCTTATCACAATGAACATGTGCTGTCCTGTGACCATCGCAAAGTCGAGAGGCGCCACGCCCAGATAACTGTCATCAAAGTATATAGCTGCACCTGCCGGACCATCTATATATACTCTGTTCTTCGTACTCACAATGGTTGTTGTCTCTGTCTCATACTGGGAGGTTACTCCTGTAGATGAAGCTGACGTTGTCTGCTGAGTACCGTTTGCCTGTGAGCTTTGCTGCACAGCACCCGTAGTCTGCCCGTAGCTTGTGCTCTCCTCTTCCTTCTTCATTCTTATATTTACCTTCTGATAATCAGCCTTAACCTCTATCTTATCCTGATAATTGTCATAGCCGTCCGCGCTCACACGCACGGTATATGTTCCAACCGGAAGCGTAAGCATACCTTCTGTGTAATCAGTCTCTTTTCCGTTAAGGTAAAGTACAGCGCCATCCACATCTATATCAAAAAGCACATTGCCGTTCTCAACCGTATCTGCCACAAATTCGGAGAAATCAACAGTTGTGACCTGATTTCGGTTAACCGTAACCGTCTTAGAGCCATAATACTGATCCTTGGATACCGCCACCTTATAGCTTCCCTCGGTTACGGTTATCATCATGTTCTTCTCTATGGTCTTAATATTTTCGCTTCCGATGTTCACATATCCACCCATGAACAAATCCACACCGGTAAGACTTATGTAGCCATGCCCTCTTGTGACAACAACCGATACCACCTTTCCATCCTTTTCATACAGATTAAAAACATCATGTACCGATAACTGCTCCGGTGTTATAAGCTCATTGTCCGAAACGACAACCACGTTTCTGGCATACTCATAATTCTTCCCATACAGTGACAATCTTCTGTATGAGGTGTTGACCGACACATCCGATACAGCCATGTGGCACTTCACCTCATTAGATATATGTATCTCTGAAACCTTGTTATTTACATTATCGTATGTTATATCTATAACATCCCCTGCGTAGAGCTGCGCCAGAGTCATCGCATTTCCAAACTCGGTATATATAAGCGCCGGCTGTTCCACATAGAAGGTACGGTCAACTCCCTCCCCGTATGACCTCACTGATAATCTCTTCGTATCAGCACTGACATAAGTTATGACCGCCAGCTCCGTGCGGATATCCGTAGGTATTGTCGGCGCATTGACGATCGGCGCCGTAGATTTCGATTCCATCTGGTTTACCGAATTTTTAGCCGTGGAAGCTTTCGCGGCTTTGTCTGCCTTTTCCTCGGCAAACAGAAACGCGCACAGCACTATCCCCGCAACTATAAGTATTCCTAAAATAAAGTTCTGTAGCTTATTGTTCATCAAAAGTTCCTTTCCACATTACCGGGAACCGTACAGAGTCCTGACAAATTCCCTTCTCATTCGATTCTGGTTCACAACCGTTCTGAGCTTTTCCATGCTGCGTCCCGGTATCCATGCCTTATTGTTGTTAAAATAATAATTAAGTATTTTCCAGAATTTCTCGGGGTAGGCAAACATCGCCCCCAGTATCTTAATATCCTGTGATGACAAAGTATTAACCCTGTCATACTCCCTGAGCATAAGATATCCCAGCTTGATATCCCAGTCATATTTCTCCATGAGCTTTCTCATAAATCCATACAGATCAACCAGTCTTATATCCACACAGCTCTGCTCGAACCCGCAGATATAACCCTTCTGCTTTTTTATAAAGACATTGTGATAGCTGTAGTCACCGTGACATAGACTGCTCCGCTCAATTGCGGCAGCATACTCCGCATCATAACCGGAGTGTCTTATTGTCTCAACCGCCCTCAACCCTTCATCAAGAAACGGCTGGCACATGGAAGCGGCAAGCAACTCAAAATCATTCTTTTTGTGTCTCCCCTTTAAGTAGTTACCAATCATTTTCAACTCTCTGTTATGCTTATCATACACTTCCTCAAGGTTTCTTGCAATCTGAAATTCCTGTACACCTCTCTCTCCCTGCTCTGCTGCGATTCCGCTATCTGTAGCAGTCTCACCGCCGCCTGTTCCTCCATCCTGCGAATCCATGTCTTCACATAAATCTGCAGCTTCCTTTATGTCCTTTTTCATATCATACCCTTCAAGTACATTGTGAAGGGCTGCGAGCGCTCCCACCGCAGTACAGACATCTTGAAAGTTTTTTACATCACACTCCTGTGCGTCAAACCACGTTGTAAGCGTATACTGTGTCCCCGACGAATCAGAGGAGATATACTGTCCTTCCACGTTTTTCAGGTAATAATCTACATTTATTCCATTTGCAGACAAATATTCTAATAGCTGTGCTCTTATCCTTATCCGCCCGGGATTTCCGTTGTGCTCGCGAAGAAGCACACGTCCACGGCTTGTTTCACATATAAAAGCACCCCTTCCCCTTGATGTGGAATACAATTTACAGTCATACTGTTCAAGTATACTAAAATCCCTTTCTGCCACAAAAATAACCCCTTTCCTAAGTGCCCTGACCACGGGCTATCTAATCTTATGAAAGGGGTATTTCTTTTATGAATTTAAAATTTTGAGAGCCTCCTTTGACAGCTGCTCCCTGTCATTAAGCTGCGGATTATCCAAAACCAGCATAAGAAGACTGTTTAATATCTCACCCATCTGCCTTCCCGCCGGAACGCCCATCGCTATAAGCTCCTTTCCGGTAATGGCAAGGTTTTTAAGTGATACGCAGTCACCACGCTCAAATATCATATTACAGATATCATACATTCTCCTGACATCTGTAATATCATTACCGATACATTTTTCGTATGCAGTTCTGAAATCCAGAATCCTCAGAATATTCTTATCGCCTGTCTCATAGATAATATGCCTTATCCGTGACTCATCATCCGTGATTTCAAGCATGCCAAAACGCAGCAGCATTGAAGCTGTATTTATGGTATCGTTGTCAAGCTTAAGCCTCTTAAGGACACGCTTAGCTGTGTCCGCCGGACCTTCCTCCGAATATCTTCCGGACATGAAGAGCATCGCCGCATACCTTTCAGGAAGCAGACAGGCGCACTCCCTGGCAAGAGCTCCCACAAATGCCTTATCCTCAGCGCTCATCACATGATATTCCGGAAGAACTATCTCCATAATGCCGATTGCATCCGCCACGCTGAAATAATCCGGGTGTGCCGACTTTAACATCTTATTAAACTCCGTGTGGATTCTCTCACTGCTTATCCTCTTAAGATTCACAGCCAGCTCCTTAGCCGCCCCCGCCGTATTCTCCTCAATACCAAACCCAAGCTGAGCCGAAAACCGCACCGCGCGCAGAATCCTTAATGCATCCTCGTCAAATCTGTCATGTGCATTGCCCACACAGCGGATAATCTTTCTCTGCAGATCACCCACACCGTCAAAAATATCGACAATGCCATGCTCATCATTGTATGCCATCGCATTGATGGTAAAATCCCTGCGCTTTAAATCCTCCTCAAGCTTAGGTGTAAATTCAACACTCTCTGGATGTCTTGAATCCTCATACTTGCCATCTATACGATAGGTTGTCACCTCATAGCCGTTCCTGCCAAGCATTACAGTTACCGTTCCATGCTGTATCCCGGTATCTACCGTGCGGCGGAACAGCCCCTTCACCTGCATAGGCAGTGCAGAGGTTGTGATATCCCAGTCCCCCGGCACTCTTCCCAGTATGCTGTCGCGGACACACCCGCCCACAGCATACGCCTCATAGCCGTTCTCCATGAGAACATCTATTATATGCTTCACATCCTTCGGAAGCGCTATTCTAACCAAGATATCACCTCTTTATTCTATAATTAGTATGCCTTCCCCCAGTACACAAGCTTCTTCGCCGGCTTGCCGCAGCATACGCACACATCGCTTATATGCTCCTGCTCAAATGGCATACATCTGCTTGTCGCAGTTGTCTCTTCCTTAATCTTATCCTCACATGACTGCTCGCCGCACCACATACCTCTTACGAAGCCCGGCTTGTTGGCAATGATATCCTTGAACTCCTCATAGCTGTGGGCGTCATAGGTGTGGGAATCACGGTGTGCTCTCGCCCTCTCAAGCATCTCAGACTGCATTGTGTCAAGAATCTTCTTAAGCTCCTCTGTCACCGTGTCAAGAGATACAACATACTTCTCTCTTGTATCACGTCTTACGACAACTGCCTGATTGTTCTCAATATCCTTAGGTCCGATTTCTATACGTGCGGGAATACCCTTGACCTCCTGCTCCGCATACTTAAATCCAGGTGTCTTCTCCGAATCGTCGAAGTCAACTCTGAAGCCTGCTGCCTCAAGTCTGTCTCTTAACTCTCCTGCCTTCTCAAGCACTCCTGCCTTATGCTGTGCAACAGGTATTACTCTCACCTGAATCGGAGCGATTCTTGGAGGCATAACAAGACCGCTGTTGTCACCGTGTACCATGATCATGGCGCCGATGAGTCTTGTCGTTGTACCCCATGAGGTCTGATGAACATACTTCAATGTGTTGTCCTTGTCCGTATACTGGATACCGAATGCCTTCGCAAAGCCGTCTCCGAAGTTGTGGCTGGTACCGGACTGAAGAGCCTTGCCATCATGCATGAGTGCCTCGATTGTGTATGTAGCCTCCGCTCCGGCGAACTTCTCCTTGTCTGTCTTTCTTCCCTTTATAACAGGCATTGCAAGCACCTGCTCGCAGAAATCAGCGTACACGTTGAGCATCTGCTGTGTTCTTGCCTCAGCCTCCTCTGCCGTAGCGTGTGCAGTATGTCCCTCCTGCCATAAGAACTCTCTTGAACGGAGGAATGGTCTTGTCTCCTTCTCCCATCTTACAACATTGCACCACTGGTTATATACCTTAGGCAGATCTCTGTATGACTGAATCTCATCCTTGTAAAAATCACAGAAAAGCGTCTCAGATGTAGGTCTTACACAGAGCTTCTCCTGAAGTGGGTTAAGTCCTCCCTGTGTCACCCATGCTACCTCAGGTGCAAAGCCCTCAACGTGATCCTTCTCCTTCTCAAGAAGACTCTCAGGTATAAATACAGGAAGATATACGTTCTGCACGCCTGTCTTTTTAAAGCGTGCATCCATCTCCTTCTGGATATTCTCCCAGATAGCGTAGCCTGCCGGCTTGAATATCATACAGCCCTTAACGCTTGAATAAGCCATAAGCTCTGCTTTCTTTACTACGTCTGTGTACCACTGCGCGAAATCCTCCTCCATAGGAGTGATTGCTTCTACTAATTTCTTGTTATCGTTTGCCATGTTGATCTCCATTCTTATGATAAAATGTAATAGTTACTGATTTAATACAGTCTGTCCTTACAGAGCTTAATTCTAATTCTCATGGTACTTTTCTATCGTATAGAAATAGCTCATGTCCTCCATTCTGCGGCAGAAAAGAGTATCCGTCTTTTCCTCCGTGCTTCCCTCCTTGACACCTCTCCAGTAGTAATTCATATCCACATCCGGGTCAAAGGTGTAAGCTTCACCTCCTAAATTGACATACAGCCAACAGTGAGGCGTTGTTCCTCCATTATATGAGGATACCTGTCCTGAAAGCAGGTGTGCATCATAGCCAAGATATCTCATAATATACATAAAGGCTGATGAATAATTATAGCAGCAGCCCTGATATGTATTAAACAAATCCGTTGCCCACAATACCTCCTCGGGAGTTGTCTCCGGGTCTGATGTCGAATACTTTCCGGCATCCACATTCATTCCCCTGTTATATGTTATTCTCTTTATAAACCATACATATATGCTGTGAACCTTCTGGTAAGGTGACATATCATCCGATATTGTACCCTCATTCTTAAGCATGGTCATATACGCTTCGATAAGTCTGTCAAGCTCCTCATAACCCGATGTTGCCGGATTGAGCGGCTCATTGTTGAGTAAATCCCACGGCTTGACTTCCTCCACAGGCGGTTGTGTTGTCTCTGTGACAGGCTCCGTTGTTGTCTCCGTGACAGCCTCCGTTGTTGTCTCTGTGACAGTCTCCTCTTTAGCAGGCTCCGTTGTGCCGGTATTTTCCTGTGACTGCGTGTTATCCGCAGAGGAAAGAATTATATCCCCACCCTCACCGGGCTTCTTACTGCATCCGGCTGCAAATATCATGCCCATCACAAGGAAAAAAAACATATATGAAGCCTTTTTCATTCCTATTCTCTTCATAATAATTTCCTCCAATGGTTGTGTATAAAATGAATTATTTTACATCCATTCCGTATCCGTAGTATTGTACCACATCATTTAAAATAAAGAAATATATATATTTCGTATCATCCTGATAATATTCGTACATTTTTCCCGAAACAGTATAGTCCTTGCCGTAGGCTGCCTCGATATCCTCAAGTGTGCTTCCGACACCGACTCCCTTATCAGTCTTGATTGTCTCAGAGGACACATTTACATCCTGAATGTAATCCCCATCGGTCTTAGGATACGTTGTAATCTCATAGCCATCGTATGTGAACACCTTATCAAGCCCCTCAAAATAGCAGCTTGCCGCCTCCATATACTGTAATGTCTCCGGCATTCCCTCATCATCTGCAGAAAATTTCTCACCGGGTGTAAGAAGGACGCTGCCATTGTTAAAGCCGAAGCTTCCACCATCGTCTTTCTTACCACATGCCGCAAGTGTGAATACCGCCATGAGCATGACAGCAGCCAACGCTATATTTTTTCTTATACTTTTCTTAATATTGTGCATAAAACCTCTTTCTGCCGCCTAAGCAAATCTGCGGCTTTTAATATTGCCCTTATATTCCCCTTCCTTGGAAATATACATTATCTTTCTAATCTTGTAAAGTAAGACTTACCGGAATTTCTGTGTACTCATTTCCATTTTTTACAATAAATGCATAACAAAAATTTTCTAATCCGGCTTCTGATATATCGGCATTTTCCGGCTCAAGATAAAGAGTAAAATTCCCCTCCTCACCCGGAATAAGCTGATAAACTGCTGTTGCACCGGCGGCTTCATCCACTATTTTCAGATACATATACGCGTAAGGCTTAAGCACATCACTGCTGCCGGTCAGCTCAATAAGACCATCCGCTGTTGTGTTGAGCCGGACCACGGCGGTGGCTATACCGTCCACGCTGTCTACACTGTCTGCGGCGCCCGCTGCTGTTCCCTCTGCCGTTGTGCCTCCTGCTGTTATTCCTTCATTTTCCGTCCGCACTGTCACTCCATCCATAACAGCTGCTTCCCCCTGAACGCTGTATGCGTCCGCAAGATTCCATGACGGAATAACCGGCGTATATACCAGCAGATTCTTGAGATTTCTCTCTACCAGCTCAACTGCCACCAGCTCAGCTTCCGACACAGCCTGATATATATTATACGGAATTTCTCTCTTCGCTGTCAGCGAAGTATACTCGTTGGCAAAGAACCAGTACAATGCATTTCCGAAGGAATCGCGGAACAGCGCTGCGCTTTTATCCACAGCCGCCACATTATTCTTAGTAGTTATCACCAGATCATCCACACCGCGGAAGCGGTTCAGGTACTCAAAGCTCTCCTCTACATCAAATTCAACCTGCTCATCCTTGACCTGTGACCCCGGAAGCAGCATAGACTGTAAATCGCCCGAGAAATTGTTTTTTATACTATATGGCAGTCCGCTGTAGTGTGTATAACCGGAATAAGCTTCACCATATACGTCCGAAAGCTTCTTAGCCATAGCTTCATAGGCGACTGCCGCACCATAATTGTTCCAGTGCGAATCCAGCTTGTGATATAGCAGCACTCCCGTAAGCTTTGCAAATGCCAGTTCATTCTTAAGCTGTACCGTGTTCACGCCAAGTGCGGTCAGCCTGTCATACAGAAGCTCATAATTGCCCTGTCCGTCTTCTTCTATATAATAGTACGGCATATATTCGCCATACACCGACATCTTGTCAGGCGCAGATACGAATATGAACTCTCCGTCCTCTCTCTCAACGTACTCCTGCATCATCGACAGGATTGCACCCATGCGCTCTATTGCCACCTCATCCAGCACGCTCGTCCCAAGAAAATCGCCGAGCGCCCTGCCGTAGAACAGCCAGCCATCCTCACCAACTATCACGTCCGTCTGCCCGGAGGTCTTAAAAATCGTCTCCTTAAGAACATTCTGCGCATATACCAGACTGTTTCTGAAGCCGAATTTCTGTGCAAAATACGAATCTATGTTTGCCGTAAGCTTAAGTCCATCCGACAGCGCCGGCTTATCCGCCTCCGTTTCATTTCCTATAGCCGCCTGCTTACCCGAAAACGTAAAAAGCGGCACTAGGCTGATTACAAGAAAAATGGCAATATATATTATATTTATCAGATTCTTTTTATTTATCCTATTTTTCACACCTATCCCCATTTCCATACTGCACATTACGGCGCGCAGCCGGCGCCGTGCCTGTAAAAATCTGTTTTACCGGTTTAAGAAAGCTTCTGCCGTCAAAACCTGAAATATATGAACGGATTATAGCTTCCAGCCGCAAGCTCCATAATACACAGAAGATATAAAACCACGGACGCCGCCATCCCCGCATACCCTGTCACCTTGTTTTCCGGCAGCCTCTTAAGAACCGGTGTACATGCAGCCACCGCTATGAATGTGGTTATTATAAAAAGAGGGCTCATAACCGATACGGCCGTCATCACGCCTGTGTGTGTCGCGTTAAATGCGAACATATTGGCTATAAAATGCCCTGCCTGCGCCATATTGTCAGCCCTGAATATGACAAAGCCTATCGTGATGGCAAGAAGCGTGTAGACATGTCCGGCAATGCTTAAAAATACATTTTTCTTCGCCGGCTGATTGTCTATGAGTACCTCCGCCGCATTCTCGTTACTGCGCGGCTTTTTTTCCTTGACCAGAGCCGTCTCCAGCATGGTTAGAAGCCCATGGTATATTCCCCACACCACAAATGTCCAGTTCGCCCCATGCCAGATTCCTGTACATAAAAATACAAAAAATCTGTTAAAGAGCGTTCTTGCCTTCCCCTTTCTGTTGCCGCCCAGCGGGAAATACAGATATTCCCTGAACCACGAGGTGAGCGATATATGCCATTTTTTCCAGAACTGCCTCACAGAGGACGCGGTATACGGATAGTCGAAATTTTCCGGAAATGTAAATCCGAACATCCTACCCATTCCTACAGCCATATCACTGTAGCCTGAAAAGTCAAAATATATCTGAAAAAGGTAGCATACAGCTCCCACCCATGCCGAAGCTGTGTCGAGCTGTGCCATGTCAAGTGCGAACATCTTGTCCACCGCTACAGCCATCACATTGGCGATGAGCATTTTCTTAGAAAGACCTATTATGAATCTGCGAATTCCGGCTGAGATTTCCTCCGCGCCCACCTGTCTGTCCCTTAGCTGCTCTCTCACTGAATTATACTTTACTATAGGTCCTGCGACGAGCTGCGGAAACAGGCAGATATACAGCATCACATCGAAAAAGCTTCCCGGACGATTCTCATCATCCCGGTATGTATCTATAACATACGACATCGCCTGGAATGTATAGAAGGATATTCCTATCGGCATACTGATTCCGGGCTCCTTTATATTGATGAACGGAAGGGCATTGAGTGACTGCACTATGAATCCGGCATACTTAAATACAATAAGGAATGCAAGATTGATAACCACACCGGCCGCCAGCACCGGCTTTCTGCCCCACACGAACCTGCCGAGCACGAAATTAACCAGTATCGACAGGAGCAGCAGCAGAATATATGCAGGCTCACCCCATGCATAGAATAACAGACTTGCCACTATCAACAATATATTTCTGACCGTGGTGTTCCGAATTGCCGTGTGCAGTATAAAAACTATCGGCAGAAATGCAAATAAAAAAACAGCTGAAGAAAAGACCATTTTTCACCTCTTATTTCATGTAAATATAATCCATTATATACACCGCGACTTTTCAATACAAGTGAAATCTTAGAGCATGAAAAATTTCACCCATTGGAGCTCCGCGTGCTGTTTTCCTGCTTCCGGTTTATGAAGGTCACCAGCTCCCTGATTAGTATAAATGCCAGCGGTCCTGTTATAACGCCCGCCACGCCGAACAGCACCAGCCCCACATACACGGCGGCTAACATTCCGAGCGGGTGTGTGCCTAAGCCCTTTCCCATGAGCTTCGGTTCAAGATATTCGCGCACGACGTAGCTTATAAAACACATTGCAAGAAGAACCGCCGCATATCTGTAGCTGCCGCACAGCACGCACACCACCGCCCACGGCATGAGGATAGTTCCTGTCCCGAACACAGGAAGGGCATCGACAAGCCCCAGCACGATTCCGAGCAGAAGCCAGTATGGGTTTCTCAGCCACAGGAGCCCCACACCGCAGATTACCATTGTGATGGTCATTATTATCAACTGTGTTTTGATAAATGTATATATAATCTTTCCTGTTCTGGTATAGAAAAAATCGAACTCCTCCGCATACTGTGACGTTCCTGCCGCCTCTAACATCCTGTCATAATCCTTCATAAAAAAATATAATGCCATAAAGAATATCACAAACACACCTGAGAAGGTTATGAAGCCTTTGAAAGCCCCGATTGAGCCACCCATTATTGACGGCATGATTTTATCTCTCGCGCTCTCCATAAGCCCTATGATTCCCGAGTCAATATACGCCAGCGTGGTTCCGCCCGCAAAGCCCATGAAGCCGTCCACGCCCCCACAAAAGCTGCACATTCCGTCATTTATATAAGCATAATACACATCATAATTATCTATAACTTTTTTTATCTGTGCAACGAGAAGACCACCGAGCAGCCACAATACTGCCGCAATCATGCCGCCCCAGAAAATCATCAGCACCACCGCAGCAATGCTTCTTTTCAATCTCAGCCTTCTGTTTAACAGCCGCACCTGTCCATTCATTCCCGCCGCCAGCAAAAAAGCAATAATAAAAGGAGCTGCCAGCGGCATAATATACTTAAATATCAGATATACAACTGCTGTAACTCCTATACATATTATTATATTTCTCTTATCTGCGCTCATACCACCCTCCAGCCTGTGAGAGTAGTATTACCATAAACAGCACCCTATATTCACATAAAACAGATGTCCGTTTACAGCTCAGATATTGTCCCTTTTACATAAATCCTCAGAAAACAGCGCAAAGCTCTTTCCCTTCGGAATGACCTCAAATGTAAGTTTTTTTCTTGTTACCGGGTGTGAAAACACCAGTCTGTAGGAACACAGCGCAAGCGCCTCATCCCTGACGGCGCGCGAAGTATCTTTTATATTTTCCTCATCCGGTGTGACGCCATACTTTGTATCATTTAAGATTGGCATTCCCGCCTCGGACAACTGCACCCTTATCTGGTGATGCCGCCCGGTGTGAAGCTTCACCCTCAGCAAAGCAAGCTCTTCCCCGGCCTCAACGCCAAGCACCTGATACTCTAGCACTGCCTTCTTCGCACCATCCGTTCCCTCCGGCACAACACGCGACATATTTGTCCTTGAATCCTTCAGAAGATAATTTTCAAGGGTGATTACAGTGCGGTCGCCAAGCACCTTCTGTACATTCTCCATGCCCTTCCTATCCGTGACCTTCACCACGGCATAGTAGCACTTGTCAACCTCACCCTGCGTTATCTGTCTTGTGAGTGCCGCCGCCGCCTTGCTGTTCTTCGCATACAGCACAAGCCCCTCAACAGGTCTGTCAAGCCTGTTCACAGGAGCTATAAACGGTGCCCTATTCCCCTTCTTTCTCTCATAGGTCATAATTACACTCACCATGTCCTGCGAAAAGCCCCTGTCCGACTGCGTCAGCACCCCGGACGGCTTGTGGCACACGCAGATGTCATCATCCTCATATACAATACATTCTTTAATATCTCTCATAAAAGTCCTTTTACGCCTTGAATCTATACCCCACACCCCAGAAGTTCGGAAACTATCT
>DNFT01000090.1:19781-41576 GCA_003486385.1 Eubacterium sp.
AACTATCTGGGGTTCAATGCTTAAGCTTTGAAACGATACCCCACACCCCAGATAGTTTCTATGTACTGAGGATTCGATGTATCGAACTCAATCTTCTCACGTATCTTCTTGATATGAACGGTAACGGTCGCAATGTCACCGATTGATTCCATATCCCATATCTTGTTGAACAGCTCCTCCTTGGAGTACACATGGTTAGGATTCTGCGCAAGGAAGGTGAGAAGGTCGAACTCCTTCGTTGTGAAGGTCTTTTCCTCACCGTTCACGAATACACGGCGTGCGGTCTTGTCAATCTTAAGTCCACGTATCTCAATCACATCATTCTCCGGCATTGCGCTTCCGACAAGTCTCTCATATCTTGCAAGATGAGCCTTGACACGCGCCACAAGCTCACTTGGGCTAAACGGCTTGGTCATATAGTCATCGGCACCAAGTCCTAAGCCTCTTATCTTGTCGATATCGTCCTTCTTGGCTGATACCATTATGATAGGTGTATTCTTCTTATTTCTGATAGCCTTGCAGATTTCAAAGCCATCAATGCCCGGAAGCATGAGGTCAAGTATATACAGGTCATACTCATTGTCAAGTGCCTCCTTAAGTCCCTTCTCACCATCATTGCAGATGGTGACTTCATAGCTGCTAATCTCAAGATAATCCCTCTCAAGCTCTGCGATACTTTCCTCGTCCTCAATAATCAATATCTTACTCATTGCTCTCTCCACTCTCCTGATTTTTATATTTTCTAAGCACAAAATGCATCACCGTGCCTGTACCCTCCTTGCTTGTTGCCCATATCTGTCCGCCATGGTCACTTATAATCTTCTTAACAATCGACAGACCTATTCCACTGCCGCCCTGCGCCGAATTTCTGGAGGAATCCGTCCTGTAAAAGCGGTCAAAAATATACTGCACATCCTTCTGTGCTATGCCCTTTCCGTTGTCCTCTATCTCAAACTGTACAAAGTCATCCGCATCGCTTATTCTTATATTGATTATGCCCTTTCTGTCCGTTGACATGTACTTGACAGAATTGCTTATGATGTTGTTTATAACTCTCTTAAGCTGCTCCGGGTCGGCAATTATTACCGCCGCCTTGTCCGCATAGTTGAAATATCCAAGCTCAATATTTCTCGACTCCAGTTCCACCTTCAGCTCACTCACGCAATCGTCAAAATACTCAGCGACATTAATCTTATTAAAATTGTACGGAATCTTGTTAGCATCTATCTTCGAATACAGGGTCAGCTCATTTATCAGCTTATCCATGTCCATGGTCTTATTATAGATGGTTCTCACATATCTGTCCATCTTCTCAGGAGTATCCGCAATTCCATCCATGATTCCTTCCACATAACCCTTTATCGCCGTCATAGGAGTCTTCAGGTCATGTGAGATATTGCTGATAAGCTCTCTGCTCTCCTTGTCATTCTGGATTTTCTCCTCGGCAGACTCCTTAAGCTTCCTTCTCATGACCTCGAAATCATCTATGAGTTCACCTATCTCATCATGTCTGTTGCTCTTGAGGTTAAAATCAAGATTGCCCTCCGCGATATTATGTGTTGCATCCTGCAGCTTTTTAATAGGAGCGACAAGTCCCCTGTATACCCACACGCTTATGCATCCGCTCGCTGCGACAAGTATGGCTGCAAGGCTCACGAAAAAGATGATGAGCATGCTCTTGACCTGCGGAACAATATGCTCTATGTGTGTGACAATATAGAGTCTGCCCTCTTTTCCGTCCCGGCAGTCAAATATAACCCTGTTTACAAGCATCTGCAGCTCTCCGCCAAGATACATTCCGCCGTGAAGCCCGTCAAGCTTGCCCAGTGTCTCCATCTTGGTCAGCTCGGCATATAATTCATCATCAAAATTATCGTCATAGCTCGAATAGACATACTCACCGTCCATATTTACTATAATGTCCGTTGCATCATTTGTAAGTCCGTTGCAATATTCGTCAAGATAATCCTTATCACACAATAAATCCGGATTCGCATCCCTTACTGTCTCAAGCTCTGCCTGTATGCTGGAATTGACCGCATTGAATGCCAGCATAGGATTGAGCATGACCGTATATGTATTCAAATCTATCTTGTACGTGTGGTAAATCGTCTTTAATTTGTATGTTCCAACGCTGAGCACCGCCAGCACAAGTATTAACGGAACTATACACAGAACGCAGAATGCCATCTGGATTTTTGTTTTAAGCTTCATGTCAACACCTCTCTGTCGCACGGCTTATATCATCCCCTACATAATTTACATTCCGTAATGTAAGAAGGACGCATAAGCCATGCCTATGCGTCCATTGTAGCACATTATTGTGTCGGAATTTATAAATTAAATATAAACAATTACAAATATTTCTTTAAATCGCAAACCTTATCAAGCTTCTCCCAAGGAACATCTATATCATTGCGTCCGAAATGTCCGTAAGCTGCTGTCTGCTTGTAAATCGGTCTTCTAAGATCAAGCATCTTGATGATTCCGGCCGGTCTTAAATCGAAGTTCTCTGCAACTATCTCAGAGAGCTTATCATCTGCTACCTTGCCTGTTCCGAATGTGTCTATATTGATTGATGTAGGCTGTGCGACACCGATAGCGTATGAGAGCTGAATCTCGCAGCGCTCTGCAAGTCCTGCCGCAACAATATTCTTAGCTACATAACGTGCTGCGTAAGCTGCCGAACGGTCAACCTTAGTGCAGTCCTTACCTGAGAAAGCTCCGCCGCCGTGACGTGCAAAGCCGCCGTAGGTATCAACGATAATCTTACGCCCTGTAAGACCACTGTCTCCATTAGGTCCGCCGATTACAAAACGTCCCGTAGGGTTAATATACATCTTGGTTCTCTCGTCAACAAGCTCCTTAGGAAGAATCTCATCAAATACATACTTCTTGATGTCCTCGTGAATCTGCTCCTGTGTAACATCCGGGTCATGCTGTGTTGAAAGGACAACTGCGTTGAGATGTACAGGCTTGTGGTTGTCATCGTACTCAACTGTTACCTGTGTCTTGCCATCCGGACGGAGATACTTGAGTGTTCCATCCTTTCTTACCTTGGTAAGCTGTCTTGACAGTCTGTGTGCAAGTGCTATAGGATATGGCATGTACTCCTCTGTCTCATTTGTAGCATAACCGAACATCATACCCTGATCTCCGGCGCCGATTGCATCAATCTCCTCGTCAGTCATCTGGTTTTCCTTAGCCTCAAGAGCCTTGTCAACTCCCATGGCAATATCAGGTGACTGCTTGTCAAGTGAAACCATGACTGCACATGTGTTTCCATCGAAGCCATACTCAGATGTATTGTAACCGATATCTGTAACAGTCTTTCTTACTATTGCAGGTATATCAACATTAGCCTTGGTTGTAATCTCACCCATTACCATAACAAATCCTGTGTTGGTAAGTGTCTCGCAGGCAACACGGCTCATCGGATCCTGCTCAAGCATGGCATCAAGTATTGCGTCAGAAACCTGATCGCAGATTTTGTCAGGATGTCCTTCAGTCACGGACTCTGATGTAAATAAATAACTCATTCTGAATCTCCTTTCGCTATTACAGCGCATACGTGAAAATTAATGGTATCATACCTTTTCATAGCCTCAGAAAAGGTTTAAAAAAAGCCCACATAAGTGGACTTGAATTAGGGCAAATCAAATCCTCTTATTGTTCGAACCGCAGATTGTGCGGTATATCTCGCTCAGGCTGGCACCTTCCGTTAAGGGGTTGCCGTGACTTCACCGATCCTATGTATCTCCATCACTCTGAATAAGAAAATTTTCCGTAATTAAAAATCTCTTTCTAATTACATCTTATACAATATTGAATTTTCAAATCTGTTTACACAGACTGAAACATAAACTGTTTCAAATCTCACGTGCTATACAATACTATCTAACCGCCTCTCTGTCAAGAGTTTTTTCAAAATGATATACAAACCATGTGGAATGTATACTACTATTTGTTCTTTCTAAAAAACTATATTTTATGGGAATTTCTGCCAGCAGTATCTATTGACTTTCATTTTGTGCAATCTTATACTATTTTATAATAAAATGTATAGATTGGGGTATGCAAATGACAAAATATTATCCAACGGATGAATTAGTACCAGGGATGGTAACTGCTGGAGAAGTCCGTACCAAAGGCGGTCAGTTGATCGTTGAAAATGGAGTTTCTCTCACGGATCGTCTCATTTCCCGCATTAAATTTTATGCGATCCCGCAGGTATCGGTCACAGAAGATCCAATTCCTGCCACAAAAAAAGAGGAACAAGTCGAAGTTCCTTCCCATGTTGTAAAACCGGAAGCCCAGGCACCTTCTTATTCGCAGAAGGTTGTCTGCTCTAAAGAATTCCAGAATTTTCAGATTTCCTATTCCAGAGTAATCGCCACTTACCGCACGGTTCTGGAAGATTGTGTCATCTATCATAAGTCTTTAAATTATGAACAGCTTCTGTCTGATACGAAGGAATTATATTATTCCTGCAAAACATCCTTAGAACTTTTTGATATGCTTCACAATATGCGCTCCGTAGAGGATTCGGTCTATGCACATTCACTGAATGTCTCTCTGATCAGCCGCAGACTTGGACGCTGGTTAAAGTTTTCACCCGAAGAATTAGACACACTGACCTTAGCAGGCGCCTTACATGATATTGGAAAATTAAAAATTCCTGCCGAAGTTCTCAATAAGCCTGGAAAATATACCGATGAGGAATTTGCCCTTGTAAAACAGCATCCAAAATTTGGTTATGACATATTAAAATCACTCCCATTAGACTCTCACGTGAAAAAAGCAGTTCTCTGCCATCACGAGAGAAGTGACGGCAGTGGTTATCCAACCGGTTTGTCTCAATCCGATATTGATGAATATGCGGCAATTGTTTCCATCGCAGACGTATACGATGCCATGACCGCTGCGCGCTCATACCGCGCACCGCTCTGTGTCTTCCAGGTAATTAACAATTTTGAACATGATGGTCTTTCCAAATATAATCCAAAATTTATTCTGACATTCCTGTCCCACATTGCAGGCACTTATCAGAATAATCGTGTTCTCCTCAATGACGGAAGAGTCGCTAATATTGTAATGCTAAACCGTAACCGCTTATCAAAACCGATCATCCAACTGATGGATGGAAGCTGCATTGATCTTTCGACTCAGCCTGACCTTCACATCCAATCGGTGTTATAACCGGAGTTTAACGGACGTAGTGCCGCAGATTCTGCAGTGCTTTCTCAGGGTTTGAAGGGCAGATATAAGCGTCCTCTCACAAGTCATGATCTTATAGGTTTATGAAAAGGAAAACGGTACAGACGAAATATGATNNGTATCTCCATCACTCTGAATAAGGGATAAATCTTCTATGAACTTTTTTGCATATACACTATAATATACAATCCGGCATTAGTCAATAGTGTATTTTGTGGAAAATATTTAACGACTATAATAATATTCTTCGTCTTTTTATATAGCTTTTTATTGCGAGTCATGTCAAAAAATGGTATAATATTACTAAATTTGTGACTCGTGCACTTCATTTGAGGACCAAAAAAATACACCGAGACGCATGACGCCTCAGAATGGAGAGAAGCTATGAACAAAAGCAAAGAAAACGATATTCACTCGAAGTTTCTTAACCGCAAGCTGTATTACAAGATTTCGACTGCCACAGGAGTAATGCTGGCAATATTTCTTGTTCTGCTTGTCATCATCAGTTCCACCCTTTCCGCAACCTTCCTAAGCAGGAGCATCAAGGGAGAATTCGAAGGTATAGCTGCCCAGAACGGGGTTATTATGCAGAATGTACTCACCACCGCAACCAACTGTGCCGATATTCTTCAGAGCTACATTGTCGACAAATATGCCGAATTCGAAAAATCCGGCTATAACGGCCGCACACAGAAAAGCTCCATATATGATGTCCAGCTTCAGGAGATGAATAAGCAGATTGAAGAGTTTCTTATCAGCGTAGCCCGCACCACAGCGACCTCCAACGATAAGATTGCCGGAGTCGGAGTATTCTTTGAACCGGACGCATTTGACCCATCTATCAAGGATTACACTATCTATGTAAGTGAGAAGAATCCTGATGTTGTACAGAGCTATGGTGCTTATTCCACATACGGTTCACAGGACTATTACAAGCAGGCTGCAACCAGCAAGATGAATTCCTTCACTGACCCTTATTACGATCAAGGTGTCAACATGATCAGTGCTTCCTTCCCTATTGTTTATAAGAATGTTACATACGGTGTTATCCTTGTCGACATCAATATAGATGCCTTTGATGACCTCAATTCCAGCAATCCAAGCTACCCAAGCATGTATGTTGACGTGCTCTCATCAGACAGCACAATGGTATACGACAGTGAGTCAACAGAGTACATAGGTCAGCGTTTATCCGATCTGATTTCTGCCAAGGAATATGCCAAAATCCAGAAGGGCATTGATACAGGAAAGAGCTTTTCAGTCAGCACTAAGAAGAATGACGGAACAAGTCTGGTTCGCTTTTACTCTCCAATCAACGCCTGCGGACAGACCTGGTGGGCTGCCAGTGCTCTTTCAAAAGCCGATTTATCACGCAACACAGTTATCCTTGTTCTGCTGATGGTTGCCATATCGCTTGTTACTCTTGCATGCACAGTAATTATCAGCCGCAGACTTACAATAAAGTACTTAAAGCCTATGGGCGGTATTGTAGATGTTGCCAATGAGCTTGCTGAGGGTAATTTTTCAGTCAATACTGATGTTGTATATAATGATGAAATCGGTCAACTTACCCAGACATTCTCCAACATGTCATCACGACTCAGGGAAATTATCGCAGACATCACACATGGTCTCAACGAGATGGCTTCCGGCAACTTTAACCTTCAGCCTCAGGTAGAGCACATCGGTGATTTCAAGGCAATCGAGGACGCACTTGTCACAGTTGTGACCGATTTATCCAACACGCTCGCTGAAATAAACGAGGTTGCCGACATGGTATCAGACAATGCAAGCCAGCTCTCAGACGGTGCCCAGTCCATAACAGAGGGTGCAACCGATCAGGCAAGCTCTGTCGAAGAGCTTCAGAGCACTATCGAGACTGTCACCGAGCAGGTCAACAAGAATGCCGAGAGTGCCAACAATGCGAATGACATGGCGAAGGTTGTCGGAACAGACATCATGGCAAGCAATGAGGACATGCAGCAGGTTGTACAGGCTATGGATACAATCAGCGAAGCAGCCAAGCAGATAAGCGGTATCATAAATACAATCAACGACATAGCATCACAGACCAACCTTCTTGCACTTAACGCTTCTATCGAAGCTGCAAGAGCAGGTGATGAAGGAAGAGGCTTCGCTGTAGTTGCCACGCAGGTAGGCAATCTCGCCAACCAGAGTGCAGCCGCAGCCAAGAGCTCCAATGACCTTATCGTCCAGGCACTCAACGCTGTCGAGGCAGGCAAGCGTATGGTCGATGATACCGCCGCAAAGCTCGTTAAATCCGTTGACAAGACCAATGTACTTGTGGATAATATCGCAGCTATCTCCAAGGCATCAGCCGAGCAGGCAGATGCACTCAACCAGATTGCACAGGCTGCCAACCAGATTGCCGCAGTTGTTCAGGAAAATACCGCCATGGCGGAAGAGAGCTCTGCAAGCAGTGAGGAGCTTGCCGCACAGGCAGAGAAGCTCAAAAATCTTGTCAGCGCGTTTAAATTGTTAGAAAAATAGCTGAACAGCAACACAAATGACATCATGAATTATAACTGATAAAAGGAGTAACGTATGGCAAAGAAATTACTATTTTCATTTGAAGTAAAACCGGGCATGGTTATCGCCGAAGACCTATATAATCCGGCAGGACAATTAGTCCTTCCGGCCGGATTTGTTCTTGATGAAGCTACAATATCCAAGTTGGAATACTATACCATTCTTGAGGTTCCTGTCGATGACAGCCCTGCATCAATTCCTATGGCTAAGCCTGTGGAAACAGCCCATTTAGACAATGATAATTATTCAGACAGATTAAAAAACAGTGTTGAATTCAAGCAGTTCAGAGCTGATTATGAAGTCTCAATAAGTCATCTTGCCAATATTCTCAATGAAGCCTCAACTACCGGTAAGCCTATAGATACGGAATCCATATACAAGGATGCCGAACACCTTATCAACTCAAGTAAGAACACTATTCATATATTCGACTTCATACATAACCTGCGCAACTATGATGATATTATAGCCACACACTGCCAGAACGTCGCTCTTATATCGAATATTCTTGGTCAATGGCTTGGTGTAACCGGCGACGATCTGAAGGTACTCACTACCGCCGGGCTGCTCCATGACATAGGCAAGCTCACAATTCCTCAGCAGATACTCAACAAGCCGGGGCGCCTTTCCGATGAAGAATACGCACTTATGAGAGATCATGTCAAGCGCGGATACCAGCTGCTCAAGGAGCAGCCGATAGATATACGAATCAAGGAGGTATGTCTCCTTCACCATGAACGCTGTGACGGCTCCGGTTATCCTTTCCATGCAGAGGCCTCACGTATAACACCTTTTGCCAAGATTGTTGCGATTGCCGATGTGTATGATGCCATGACAGCACGCAGAAGCTACCGCGGAGCGCTCTGTCCTTTCGATGTTATTCAGATGTTCGATGAGGAAGGTCTCAACAAATATGACCCACATTATATCATGACCTTCTTAAACCGCATTACATCCTCCTATCTTCATAACAATGTCCGTCTCAATGACGGACGTGAAGGTGAGATAGTTATGATTAACCCTATGTGCCTGTACCGCCCTATGGTCCGGGTCGGAAGTGAATTTATCGACCTGCTCAAGAACCCTAATCTCAAGATTGAGGCCATATTATAGGCAGCCATATTATTGTAATAACCCGGCAGCTATCAGCCCGGGCAGCATAAGATTGAAAAAAGACAGGACATATATGCTCTGTGCATATATATCCTGTCTTTTTATCTATCTATGAAATCTTGAGCACGAACTTGCGAAGCTCCTTCTCACTCTGCACATACTCTATCTTCGCTCCAAGCTCCCTGAGCTTAATATCGAAATCCTCATAGCCTCTCAATATATACTTGATATCATCAACCACTGTTATGCCGTCTGCGGCAAGTCCGGCAAGCACAAGAGCAGCCCCTGCGCGCAGATCAGGTGCGGTTACCTCAGCTCCTGTATAGCGCTCAACACCCTTTACAATAGCTGTATTTCCTTCGACCGTTATATCAGCCCCCATCTTGGCAAGCTCATCGACATACTTAAACCTGTTCTCGAATATCCCCTCTGTCACGATACTTGTTCCCTTGGCAAGCGCCAGCACAACTGTAATCTGAGGCTGTACATCGGTAGGGAAGCCCGGATACGGAAGTGTCTTGACATTGGTATATTTCATATTACGGTATCCTACAACCCTGACGGCATCATCGAATTCTGCGACCTCACAGCCTATCTGTGTAAGCTTCGCCGTGATAGCCTCAAGGTGCTTGGGAATAACATTCTTGATCAGAACGTCTCCACCTGTTACGGCTGCAGCACACATAAATGTAGCTGCCTCAATCTGATCCGGAATAATTGAATACGAAGCGCCATGAAGCTTAGCCACTCCCTTAACCCTTATAACATCGGTTCCTGCACCCTTTATATTCGCTCCCATGCAGTTGAGAAGATTGGCTACATCAACCACATGTGGCTCCTTAGCTGCATTCTCAATAATCGTGTTCCCCTCAGCAAGCGCTGCGGCAAGCATGATATTGATGGTAGCTCCAACAGATTCCATATCAAGGTAAATATGTCCGCCCACAAGCCTGTCTGCCTTAGCAGTAATCATTCCATAGGCTGTATCAACCTCAGCTCCCATAGCCTTAAAGCCGTTTATATGCTGGTCAATAGGTCTTGTACCTATGTTGCAGCCACCCGGAAACGCCACATGGGCTTCCCTGTATTTTCCAAGCAATGCTCCCAAAAGATAGTAAGAGCCCCTTATCTTCTTCGCCTTCTCATAATCAACAATCGTGGTATTTATAAGTCCACCATTAATCTTGTATGTGTGTCTGTCAATCTCCTCAACCACTGCCCCAATGCTCGCAATAGCTCCTAAAAGAACTCTTATATCACTCACATCCGGTACATTATCTATCGTAACTGTCTCGTCAGCCATAATAGCAGCCGCAATAATAGCCAGCGCCGCATTCTTGGCTCCAATAATATTCACTTCACCGCTTAAAGGATTTCCACCCTTAATAACATACTGTTCCATTACATACCTCAATATTACATGTAATTGTCATAATCATTTTAATACATACAGCCGAGCCTATTACAGGATACCTTTCATTATAAGCTATATGCTCCTAAATATCTATCCTATTATAGCATAAAAGTACTTTTTGTAAAGAAAATTAATAAAGCAGAGGGAAAACACTTCTCCCCTCTGCTTTATATTGTGTGCATTATTTGTTCAAATAATCGTATGGATTCTTGCAATTTCCCCAAAGTAAAACTTCAAAATGGAGATGTGGTCCCGTTACATTTCCACTGGCTCCAGACAATGCAATTCTCTGCCCCTGTGATACAGTCTGTCCAACAGACACCTCTATTGAGCTTAAATGACCATATCTTGTAGTCAATCCGTTTCCGTGGCTGATATCTACGCACCAACCATATCCACCGTTCCAGCCTGCAAGTGTTACCGTACCACCACATGACGCTCTTACAACGCTTCCCGATGGAACATACAGGTCAATACCTGTGTGGAAGCTGCTCGGCTGTCCTGATACAGGATGTATACGATATCCAAATCCTGATGTCAGAGTCATGGTGCTTAGCGGGTTAATGAATGTCGGAGGAATAAGTGTTCCTCTCTCAATCACTGTCGCTGTCGCCTCTGTGATAATTCTCTGGCTGATTATCTCTCTGTCATACTCCTTGTTGTTAGCATAGCTTACAACTGCGATAACCTCTCTGTAACCCGGTGTTCCGGTTGAAATTATATTCTGCTGACCCTGATACATGCTGTTATTGTCAACATATACCACGTCCGCCTCATACTCTTCATTGTATGTGACTTCTTCCTTTACAACTACTGAAAGCTCAGGTGTAGGAACCGTTATTGTTATGATGTCATCCGGCATGATTACACTGTTCTCATTAAGTCCCTCATTAAGCTCGTACAGCTCATCAAGACTAATGCCTGTCTTGTCCGCTATAGACGAGAGACAGTCACCCGACTGAACAACGTATGTTCCCTTCGCAGCCTTCTCCTTGGTGATATCTTCTAATGCGTCCTGTACCGACATCACTGTGTTGGCATTGCCTCTTGTCTCTATAACCTCGACATTCTCCTTGAAGCCTACATAGAGAACTCCGTCCTCAAATACTGTATCCTCTGTGACCTGAACCGTATCCGTGCCGTCTATTGTGGCAAGAACCTTGGCAGCCTCATTCATTGTGATATCCGCTGTGGCAACATTGACTGTCTTATGTGAAAGACCATTATCCGTGCTGTCGACAAGCTCCACCTGAAATGCTCCGGCATCCTCGCCTGCTATTCTGTTCTTGGCAGCCTCTAAGAGTTCAACAACCTCTGCTTCACTGCCGACCGTAACCATATAATCATCTATACGAACCGTATAAGCTAAATTCTCCGGAACATGAGCAACCGCGTTAACCGCACTGTACATAGCCTGCTCAAGCTCGTTCTCATCAAGAAGCCTGCCCCTTATGTTATCGTCTGCGAAAATCTCAAGCTCCGTATCCGCATACACTGTCGTTCCATATTCTTCATTAAGTTGTCCTCTTACATTCTGAAGCGCGGTTCTAGCCGTCTCTTCATCCTGTGTACACCCTATCGGTGTTCCGTTGAGTACAACTGTATATCCTGCTGTTCCATTCACCGCTCTGCTGTCGGCTTCAACTGTCTGCGGCGTTGTAAAACGTGTCGCAAACGGTATAACAAATATAATAAACAAGCAGGCAGCTACTGCAACCTTCAGATAAATATTTTTAAGTTTTCTGTACTGCCTGGTCAGCTTCATGATATCCTCCCAAAAATGTAAGAGCTTACTTAACAATTTTGTAACAAATACATACTACCAAGAAATACCCGATTTGTAAAGTTTTTTTTGTTAAAAACCGAATGTTTTTTTACGAATTTGTTACAAAATGTTACAAAGAACTAAATTTTTTTGTTAATATTTACATTATTTGGAAATTATCGAACTATATAGTTCGTCTCATATCAATGCCGGCACCGCTATCTCACTGCAATTTCTACAGCCTTAGCCGTATCAGCAAGGCTTCTTCCATGCTCGTCTATGACTACGTCCGCATATTTTTCATAGAGCACGCAGCGCTCATCGTAGAGATCCTTAAGTGTCTGTCCATTTTTGAGCACAACACCCCTGCCCTCGAGATTTGATAATCTCTCGTTTATCATCTCATACGATGCCTTTAAATATACCACGGTGCCTATCTCCTTGAAATGTCTCATGGCGTTTTCTCCGTATACAACACTTCCTCCGGGAGCTATTACACAGTGCTCTGCCTCAAGCTCAGCGTTAACCTTCTCCTCAATCTTTAAAAAGCCCGTGTTTCCCTCATCAGCGATAATTTCCTTTAACAGTCTGCCCTCCTTCTCCTGGATGACTAAATCTGTGTCTATGAAATGATATCCAAGGAGCTTAGCAAGAACAACTCCGACCGTACTCTTTCCCACTCCTGGCATTCCTATCAGAATAACATTACTTTTTTTCATTGAAGCGTCCCTTTTCCCTTCTGTCCTTTAATGTATTGGCGTTCCTCGATGCATTTGCTTTCTTTGACGCAATTGCACTCTTTGATGTGTTTGCACGCTTTACCTTATCTGCGTTCTTTGATGTGTTTACGCTCTTTGATGCGTTTGCGCTCTTTGATGCATCTGTACTCTTTGACGTGTCTGCGCTCCTTGTCTTTTCATGCGGCTTTGCATTTTTATTCACAGAATATCCGAATCTTCCAAGCTTTTTCCCCAATTCAAAGTATTCGCCATGTGAATAAGTGATTAAACCTGATGAATTGAGGTCAAACCTGCCGTTCTCATCCATATAACGGTCATCGACATTGACGTTCACAACCTCCGCAAGAAACATGGTATGGCTTCCCAACGGCTGCTCACTCACCACGCGGCACTCAATATTCACCGGGCTTTCCCAGATTCCGGGTGCCCCTACCACCTTAGATGGAGCTTCATGGAGCTTCATCTGCGCGAACTTATCAACATCCCTTCCCGAACGCACTCCGCAGAAATCAGTGGCATACACCAGCTCCTTTGTCACAAGGTTGATGACAAATTCCTTTGTCTCCTTTATTATCTCATAGGAATATCTCTCCGGTCTGACCGATATGGATACCATAGGCGGATTGGTATTCACCGTCCCCGCCCATGCAACTGTTATAATGTTAGGCTTTTCTCCCTCCATTTTACAGCTCACCATAACCGCCGGAACCGGATAGAGCATATTCCCCGGCTTCCAACTCAGCTTTGCCATACATGGCTCCTTTCTGCATTATAATTCATTATGCACTCTCTCACTCCTGCGACAGTACCGTCAATATCTCCGGAATAAGCTGCTTCTTACGCGACACAACTCCCTCAAGCCTGTACACGTTCTCCTCAAGCTTCGGCGCGTCGAAGCCGTTCTCAATGACATCCCCAGCCCCATTTCCCAGTGCAATGAGCAGAGTCTCCGTAGCTATCATGTTGGTGAGCATGAAAAATATCATGTTGATTCCCTGACTTGCAAGCTGCTCCTCCATGTAGGGCATAATCTTATCCTTTATGTCCATAAGCTCTTCCTCATCCATCGATGATATCTGACCCACACCGAAATTTATATCGTTTACCGAAAACCTCTTGTAGTCCTGCGAAAAAATCTCCTGAGGTGTCTTGTCCTTCAGGTTGCTTCCGGCGCGGAACATCTTTACCGCATACTCCTCTATATCTATTCCTGCAAGCTCTGCAAGCGCCCTTGCGGCTTTCACATCCGCCGGGGTACATGTAGGAGAGCGGAACATAAGCGTGTCCGAAAGAATTGCCGAGCACATAAGTCCGGCTGTCTTTTTATTGATTTTAATATGATTTTCCCCATACATCTGATAGATAATCGTTGCGGTACATCCGAGCGGCTGGTTTCTGAAAAATACAGGGTTCATCGTCTCCACCGCACCGAGCTTGTGGTGGTCTATTATCTCAAGAATCTCCGCCTGGTCAATCCCGTCAACCGCCTGCTTCGCTTCATTGTGGTCGACCATGATAATCTGCTTCTTACCCATACCGAGGAGATTTCTTCTGGAAATCATCCCTATATAATTGCCCTGCTCATCATGTATAGGGAAATCACGGTGTCTCTTTTTCGCCATTACCTGACGCACCTCATCCGTGTACGCCTCTGTGCTGAAGGTTATGAGCCCCTCCGTTCTCATAAAAAAGCTTATCGGAACAGACTGATTTATAAGCCTTGACGCAGTAAATGTATCATGCGGTGTGCTGATTATCGTACAGTGATTTTCAACAGCAAGCTTCTTAATCGTCATGGATACAGGTGCGCCCTCACACACAACAATACATCCTGCCTGCATCTCTATGGCGCATAGCTGCGATTCATATCTGTTTCCCAGAATGACGATATCTCCCATCCTGATGTAGCTCTCCATGAGGTCGGGATTAGCCGCTGCCACAAGCACCTTTCCTCTGTCAAACACATGCTCCTCATCCCCGATGATAAGCGCGCCGTCAAGTGTCTCAACAATGTTTTTGCAGACTGTACGCGCCGTTGAGAGTGTTGTGCTGTCATGGACATCCATATAGGATGTCGCGATATCAGCGATTGTGATTAAGCCCTCCAGCTTGTTATCCCTTGTTATCGGGAGCGTCACAACTCCTATGTCCCTCATAAGCTTCCATGCCGCCTTGATTGAGATATTCCTGTCAACGCCGTCAACCTTGCGAATCTCTATATCCTTCACCTGACTCTTGACATCCATGACATACTGAGGTGCATTTACCCCGAACTGCTTTAACACATACTGTGTCTCCTCATTTGTCTGGCCTGCGCGTAGAGGGATGTACTCATTCTCCGTGTCTATCTCATTTTTCAGCTGTGCATAAGCTATCGCCGAACAGACGGAATCCGTATCAGGATTCTTATGCCCGATTACAAATATCTTTCTTTTTTCCATACTGACCTCCGTTCCTTGAACACATCCGGGCAATTGCAAAACGAAAATCTGACAATACATATTTTCGCAATTGCCTGACTATTTTCTAATGTATATGTTCGCTCACATAATCATATCCATTCAGTATAATCGCTGCGTGGTCTGCTGCAATCAGCTGGCTGCTCACTATCTTATAGTCCTTCTTCTCAAGGAGCCCCGTCCTGTCTGTGATGACCAGTACCCTTGCAGCCGGTCTGATATCCCCACATTCAAATTCAATATCGTAAAATTCTTTCTCTATCTGCTGTGTGCTGTCGGCAGCCTCACCCGCCCTGTGCACCTTCATGGAAAACCACCCTGCATCCGCAGCATCATCGCCGGCTGTTGCCGTAAGCTTTCCTTCCTCCTCAACAAAAACATAAGCTGTGGTAATTATTCTTGTCCTTGGGTCCCTGTCATAATCACCATAGCTGCCAAGCTGGACGCCCTTGACTCCCTTAAGTCCTGTCTCCTCCTCAAGCTCTCTTGCCGCGGCAATATCAAGGTTCTCACGAAAATCCACGAATCCTCCCGGAAGGGCCCACCAGCCGATAGATGGATGATTTCCTCTTTTTATAAGAAGGATTTTTCCTATTCTCTTTTTTCCATTTTCCTCAACGTAGGTAAAGATAAGATTGTCAACTGTATTAGCCGGAGTGTCATACAGCTTAGGATTATACTCCTCAAGAAATGTCTTAAGGTCAAGTCCCGCTGCATTTCTCTCACCGGTTCCAAGGTACTGCTCATACTTTTCCAGATACATAGTCTGCCTCCATTGTGCCATTTTGTGGCAAGATAGTAATAATGTAAAAGGCTCTCCGTCCACAGCGATTATGCGCATGACGAAGAGCCTTATGGACTCCATATATTATATTAGAAAATTGCCCTTGTTACAAGCCAATTTACAAAGTAAAGACCTGCACAGATAATCGCTATCGAATATATGAACTTCTTTGAAAGCGGAAGCACCTTCACAATACCGATACCCGTAAGATAGAACATAATACCTGTGACAGCCGCATGTATAACACCAAAAATAACACTAAAGAATGAATGTGTGAGCACAAGCCCTAATAAATTTATAAGTGTAAATACAAGCATTGGAAGTGCCGGAATGGCAAATACGCTGAGCGCCTTCTTGAAGCTTACATTAGTACCTTCAACATACTTTGCACATACCCAGATAAGTCCTGCAAATGCTGCCGGAATTGCAACCCACCATAAAACAGGTCTTACTATTGCCATAACCCAGTCTGCTATATCATAATGCCAGCCCTTTGCGGTATGTACGATTATGCTTATAAGGCTATATATAAGCTGAAGTGCTGCATTGACAACAACAAGTCCCGCAACTGTTGTAATGGAATGCTCCCCTACAACTGCCTCACTCGCCTCAACAGGATTCTTAACGAACTCCTTAGCGTATGCTAACATACCCTTGGAAATCTCTGTTGCCTGCTCCTTGGTGATAATAGGCTTGGCTGCCTGTGGCTGCGCTGTCTGCTGTGCTGCTCCGGCTGTTGCCTGGGCTGCAGCCTGAGCCTGTGTTGCCTGCTCCTGTGCTGCCTGTGCCGTCTGCTCTGTGGCGTTCTGTGTCTGGCAGCTGCATACTTCGCCATCCTGAAGTGGCTTACCGCACTTTGTACAATACTTCATGTTAAATCTCCTCCTACCCATATATTAAAAAACCTAATATAATCAGAATACACCTTTAACACGTTAACTGTCAACAGTACTTATAGCACATATTATACTATATTTTTGAACTGGGCTGCATAGAGCTTGTAATATGCTCCCTTGGCGGCAAGAAGCTCATCATGGCTTCCGGACTCCTTAATCTGTCCGTCATCAATGACAAATATTCTGTCTGCATTCTTAATGGTAGAAAGTCTGTGTGCGATGACAAACGAAGTTCTGCCCGCAAGCATTGCCTCTATGCCCTGCTGCACAAGTGCCTCCGTGTGAGTGTCAATGCTTGAGGTCGCCTCGTCAAGTATAAGTATCTGAGGCTTGCTGAGCATCGTTCTCGCAAAGGCGATGAGCTGTCTCTGTCCGTTAGAAAGCCTTGTTCCGCGCTCATTGATTTCAGTATCATATCCTTTTTCAAGCTTCGATATGAAGTCATGTGCATGAACTGACCTGGCAGCCTCAATAATCTCCTCGTCCGTGGCATCAAGCTTGCCGTAACGGATATTGTCCTTGATTGTTCCCGAAAACAGGAAATTGTCCTGCGTCATTATACCCATCTGCTCTCTGAGGCTCTTAAGCGTCACTGACTTTACATCGGTGTCATCGACAAGCACCCTGCCCCTGGTAGCATTGTAAAAACGGCTTATAAGGTTGATTACGGTTGATTTTCCCGCTCCGGTAGGTCCTACAAGTGCTATAGTCTCACCCTGCTTAACCTTGAAGCTTACATCCTTAAGCACCATCACATCAGGCTCATCCGAATAGGCAAAGGACACATGGTCGAACTCCACTCTTCCCTCAATCTTAGGGAGCTGTGACGCTCCCTCCTCATCGCGGATATCCGGCTCCGTGTCAAGAATATCGAACACTCTCTCGGCAGCCGATATATTGGTGACTATCTTATTATAGAAGTTAGCCAGATTTCTGATAGGACTCCAGAACATTGACAGGTACGATGTGAATGCCATGAATGTACCTACGCCCACGGCACCTACACCAAGAACTCTTATACCTATAAAATAGAGCAGAAATCCTCCGACGCCCCAGCTTATCTCTATGGTCGGACTGAACATATCGGATACTCTTACCGCACCGACAAATGCCTTCTTCTGCTCATCCACAAGCTCTGTGAAGCTCTCAAGGGATTCCGTCTCCGCAGCGAAGCTCTGCACAACCCTTATTCCCGAAAGATTTTCATGAAGGTAAGCATTCATGTTGGAGGTCTTTTTTCTGTAGGACTGCCATCTCTTGTGGCCGAGCTTCTCTATTATGGACATTGCAACTATAAGGAACGGCACTGTCACGAAGGAGGCAATGGCAAGCTTAGGATTCTTAACTATCATTATCACCGCAACCGCCACAAGTGTTATGAAATCCGGAATAAGTGTCGTGACACTGTCCGAAAGTATATTTTTTAATGCATTTACATCTCCGATTACCCTTGCAAGAATCTTTCCTGTAGGTCTTGTATCGAAGAAATGGAAGCTGAGCTTCTGAATATGCTCATACACGGCTTCCCTGATATCAAGAAGCACCTGATTGGAAATCCTGGCAAGCATATACATACGAAGCTTGATTCCTGCCACATTTACCACATTCAGTCCCACACCGAACAGGCACAAGAGCATAAGTCCCTTCATGTCCCTGTTGGCAATGTGGACATTTACCGCACGCTCTATGATGAGCGGGTTTACAAGATTGATTGCTATTGTTATGCACATGATGAACAGAACAAGCAATATTTTTTTTCCATATCTGAACAGATAACGATAGAGACGAAGGAGGGTATCAAGCTTCAATACCTCCTTCTGCTCCTCGTCCTCTCTGAAGGAATTAACCGACATCTGCTGCCACCTCCTCTAAAAAGTTGGATGCGGAATACTGCGCGTTGTAGGTATCGTAATAGATTCCCTGCTTTGCCATGAGCTCGTCATGCGTCCCCCTCTCGGCAATGCTTCCGCCTTCAAGTACTATTATCTCATCAGCCTGCTTAACAGCGGAGATTCGATGTGCAATGATAATCTTGGTGGTACCCTTCATCGCCTCAAGCTCCTTCTGAATCTCATACTCCGTCTCCATATCAAGAGCCGATGTCGAATCGTCAAGTATAAGCACCGGAGCCTGCTTGGCTATGGCTCTGGCTATGCTGATACGCTGCTTCTGCCCTCCCGACAGACCGACACCGCGCTCGCCTACTACTGTCTCATATTTGTCAGTGAGCTTACCTATAAATCCGGCCGCCCTCGCAGACTGTGCCGAGGACTCGATAAGCTCATCCGTTATACTGTCTTTTCTTCCTATACTTATATTTTCCTTTATGGAGTCTGAGAAGAGGAAAACATCCTGCATTACAACCGAAAGATTGCGTCTGAGGCTCTCCGTTGTGATGTCCTTCACATCGTTTCCGTCAAGCATCACCTTTCCCTCCGTTGCATCGTAGAAGCGCTCCATAAGGTTGATAATCGAGGTCTTTCCCGAACCGGTCACACCCATTATTCCGAGGGTCTTTCCGGCAGGCACCGTAAATGATACATTATTTAAAACCTGTGTATCATTTATGTTAAATGACACATTATCGAATGTAACCTCTCCTCTGGCTCTTCCAATATCCTTTGCTCCGTCCTTGTCGGCAATCTCCGGCTCCTCAGCCCATATCTTCTTTATCTTCTTTGCAGAGGCAAGACCGCTCGCCAAATCAGCACTCAGCCAGCCTATCATCTCCATAGGCCATATAATATTGTTCGCATACTCTGTAAATGCGCCAAGGTCGCCAAGGCTTATCTTATCCGTGATAACAAAACCGCCGCCCACAAGCACTACTAACAGAAGCAGAAGTCTCGTCAGGAATGATATGTTAGGATTGTACTTGAGTGATATCTTAGACTGCTTCATGCTCAGGTCATAATAGTTCTTATTATGCTTTCTGAACTTTTCTATCTCATAATCCTCCCTCGCGAATGCCTTTACAACACGCACACCCGTAAGATTCTCCTGTACAACTGTTGTGAGTGCCGCATTCTCCTCCGACAGGTCGTCGTACACCTTTCCTATCTTCTTCTCAAGCACCACTGCCGTATATGCCACGATAGGCATGATTACCACCGGAATGATCGTGAGCACCGGGCTTATGCTGACCATGCACACCAGCACACTGACCGTGTGGATTACACACTCAATAGCCAGCATTCCGACATAGCCAAGTGCACCCCACACATTGTCAACATCATCCTTCACACGCGCCATCAGTTCTCCGGTGTTGTTTTTGTCAAAAAATCTTGTGGAAAGCTTCTGCACATGCTTGAAAAGTCCCACCCTGATCCTGCTTCCTATACTCATACTGGTATAGTCGAAGGTAAATTCCTTGATAAACTGGAATACCGCCCTTCCACAGCCTATGGCAAGCAATCCGGACAGCAGCCTCATAAGAAGCTCCGTCTGTCCGCCTACGATGACATCATCAATAAGCGACCTTGTTATGAACGGATATATCATGTCAAGACCGATACTGCATACCATCGCAGCAAGAGCTATCAGATACAGATACCAGCTCCTTGCGATGTACTTACTCAATTTCATAAATAACCTCCCTCTCTGTCACACTGTGGTGACATATTATTATCGAAAACACTGCCCTATGCATGTTCCCATCCTGTCCGGCAGCCGCTTACATATCCAAGCTTACTGCCCTGCTTCTGCCACGAAAATACATACACATGAAATTCTGCATTGCTTTTGCGGAAAAATCAATCCGGCTCTTAAGCACGCAAAAAAGCCGCATAGTCGAAACGACCCTGCGGCTTAACTTCATGCAAATAGTCTAAGCTGTATCAAATATTATATGACCACATCATGTTATATAATCCCTAATACTCACCCATACTCCTATGCTGTATGTATATCCGAGGCAGTCCCGATAAAATATACTGTTAATGTTCTTACTGCTAAATTTCTTAACTTAATCATCGAGCCTGTCTCCTTTCTTTTTTTATAGTTTGTTGATTCATAAGTCTTTTTCAGAATACTCTTGATGGAAATAAAAGTCAACAGTTTTTTTATAATTTTTCGGCGCACCATACTATCTTGCCATCCGGTCCGAATGGTCCTTTTGCAATACTAATCCGCATTCTATCATCGGAAAATCTTGTTGCAAAATCTTTTCCATAATCCCAAAACACCAATATAAACCCATTTCCATCCTTTGCCGGGTCACAGTGATAATGCTTAGGTAGAATATATTTTATCCTGCCGTCCTCAATAGAGGCCCTCTGTCTTGTCATGCCATCATACATAGGAATAGAAAATATATGCTTTCCTCCGGGTTTAAGAACACGTTTCATTTCCTCAAACGCTGCATTTATATCCACAACATGCTCAAGAACATCACTTGAAATCATCAAATCTATGCTGTTATCGGAAAAAGAAAGATGTTGAATATCTTCATTTCTGGTACCATCCTCCAGTACGGTTCCAAATGGTATTTTCTCAGAGTAAAATGAACGTATATAATTCTTTCCGTATTTCTTTAATTTTTTTCTCAGAGGAGAATTATCATCCAACTCAAAAATAATTTTCCCTTCAAGCTTTCCAAGCTCATCTATTGCCTCTGAAATATACTCATATCTTCCATTAGCCCGGCAGAAAAGGCATCTCCTCATCTCGTCATCAACGCCAAACTGAATAATAGGAGCTATTTTACCACAACACCTGCACCTGCGTATACGTGATTTGAGCAAATATTTTGGTTTTACATACATTCTTATTTTTTTTAATATTTGTTTCATTGCCATGTCACAATCCTCCTCATGCGTTATAAAAAACAAGCAGAATAATTATACCCCCCCCCCGTTT
>DNFT01000090.1:41662-43225 GCA_003486385.1 Eubacterium sp.
CCCCCCCGTTTATTTTTGTCAATACATTTTAAATTGTATTTTGATGAAAAATAATATTTTTTTTGGCTTTGGTAAGTGTATTTACACGAAAAAACAGCAGAGGGGGCTGGTCCACCCACCTTGTCCCAGGCGGACTGTCTATTTTTTATCAATTCTTGTTTGCGTGTACCCTATGTGCTACAATGAGCTCATGTGCCGATTGGTACTAATCAGGTAATATGCAGCCAATGTTCATACATACTGCACAATTACCTTTGAAATTAAATATTTAGGAGGCTATGATGGCAGGTAATGTAATTGTAGGTCAGTCCGGCGGTCCAACCGCTGTAATCAACTCAAGTCTTGCAGGTGTATTCAAGACAGCCAAGGACCTTGGTGCAGAGAAAATATATGGCATGAGATACGGAATACAGGGATTTCTGGAGAAGAACATTATAGATATGAGCGAGAAAATCCGCTCGGATATGGATTTGGAGCTGCTTAAGAGAACACCTTCGTCATTCTTAGGTTCATGCAGGTACAAGCTGCCGGATATCTGTGATGACAGGGAGCTGTATAACAGAATCTTTGAGATACTGAACGAGTACGGCATCACAGCCTTTTTCTACATAGGCGGAAATGATTCAATGGACACAATCAAGAAGCTGTCCGATTACGCAATTCTTATGAACAGCCCGATACGCTTTATCGGTGTTCCTAAGACAATCGACAATGACCTTGCTGTCACAGACCACACTCCGGGCTTCGGAAGTGCAGCCAAGTACATCGCCTCAGCCACCAAGGAGCTTATCCGCGACGGTCTTGTGTATGATGTAAAGAACGTGACAATCATTGAGATTATGGGACGTAACGCAGGCTGGCTCACCGGTGCAGCTGCACTCGCTCACTGTGAGGACTGCGAGGGAGTTGATTTACTCTATCTCCCTGAGCTTCCTTTTGATGTTGATACATTCCTCGAGAAAATAAAAGAGATTCAGAAGGTTAAGAAATCCGTTGTTGTCGCTGTTTCTGAAGGTATCAAGACAGCCGACGGCAAATATGTATTTGAGCACGGACAGCACACGGAATATGTGGATTCATTCGGTCATAAGCAGCTCTCCGGAACAGCTAAATACCTCTCAGCTCTCGTAAGCGAGAAGATTGGCTGCAAGTCAAGAGCAATCGAGCTCTCAACACTCCAGAGATGTGCAGGACACCTTACATCCCGTGTCGATATCACGGAAGCTTATCAGGTAGGCGGTTATGCAGTTAAGTCTGCTTTTGAAGGTGAGACAGGCAAGATGGTAATATTAAAGAGAGTCTCCGAAGACCCTTACATCTGCACAACCGACCTCTACGATGTTCACAAGATTGCCAACATCGAGAAAAAGGTCCCTGTTGAATGGATTAAGCCGGACGGAAGCGGCGTGAGCGATAAGCTTGTCAACTACATCCGCCCACTTATCCAGGCAGAGCTTACACCAATCATGATAACCGGACAGCCTAGACATATCGTAGTGGATATTGATAACAGATAATGTACATAATAGTTATCCTGACGAAAGAGAGCCGCCCTGGGAAATG
>DNFT01000024.1 GCA_003486385.1 Eubacterium sp.
TTTTGACCCCAACATCATAATTAAAAAAAGAAACGAAAGGAACTTGGCTATGAGTTTTTTGAATGATTTAAAAAACATATTCACAAACGGTGAGCCCATATTTACACCCATTGAAATGTGGAATAAACCAAGAGGAACTCTTGGAGAATTCAGAACAGACTATGTACTGAATAATGAAGCATTAAAAGAGCTTAGCTATATACGAACTATTAGTAATGTATATGTAGAAAATAACGGAAAAACAGCAACACATAGATAGAATAAAAGGATACACAAATGGAGATATTTGTCCTTACTGCATGAAGCCTCTGAGATTAATTGATGGTCCTTACGGCAGATTCTACGGCTGTACAGGGTATCCAAATTGTAGATTTAAAAGAAAGGCTTAATCAGGAAATATATTGAATGACTGGTTGCCTTAATATGCCCTGACATGTAAAATATTTATTGAAATTATGCTTTAGTGTGATTATTATAAAAAGTAAAAGTAAGCTAAACGATAAGAAAAACGTAAAAATAATCCACCCTAATAATATCGAAAGGAAGTAATTCTATGCCCGCAACACAACCACAAGTTAATTCAATAACTTTAGCACAGTACGAAGCTCTCCCGGAAGATAAAAGAGTTGAAGTTTTCGATGGTGTTATCTATGATATGGCAAGCCCATCACAGGCTCACCAGACAATATCAATGGAACTATCAACGCTTATAAATACCTGTATTAAGAAGAAAAAAAGCTCCTGTCGTGTATTTACTGCTCCATTCGATGTAAAATTATCCGACCACCCTCTTACCATTGTTCAGCCGGACATCATGGTCATCTGTGATAAAAATAAGCTGGACGGAAAAAGATGCAACGGTGCTCCTGATTTCATCATTGAGCTTGCGTTGCCTTCTATGGATATTACTCTCATCTGTCCTTCTCCCAGATAATATGTATTATTCTATCTGAGTTTATAATCTCATTTATATATTTCTTTATAAAAGAAGGCTTTATATCGCTGTCCGGAATATCCTCCATAGGAATCCAAATGAGTTCCTCTCCCACATCTGTTTGCTTTTTACAGACTGCTGCATTATCCTCGTGAATTTTCATAAGATAATAAAACTCAATCGTGTGACAGTCAAAGTCGTCTTCCACTCCTCCGGCACCCTTAAAGAAATTCTCACATACAACTGCCAGACGCTCTGCTTGTACCTTTAGCCCTGCTTCTTCTAAAATCTCACGTTCAACACATTTTTCTGTTGTTTCTCCTAGCTGCACTGCCCCTCCAATCATATAATAATAATTTCCGATACTGCTTTTTACGAAAAGCATTTTATTATCTTTTATAATAATTCCACCGGTACGAAATCTAAATCTATGATTTTCTTTTGCAAATCCACAATCGTACATCTTTTTTCACCTCGCTGTTCGTTTTATGCCATCACTTAGTAAAATTATACCATAGCCGCCATTATTTTAATATATTCTTTTTTTATTGTGCCAAATAAAAATGAGGTTCACAAACACTTGTAAGAAGTGATTGTGAACCTCTATGTTATTTCCAATATGTCTTCGGTTTGTATCTTGTCCGTGTGTCTTACATGTGTCTTATGTGTGTCTTACGCACTCATTTTGACACAATTCCATAAACACTCAAACCCTTATTTTAAAGGAAAAACTAGAATCTGTTGTTATCAGCAGCTTCCTGAATAGCAACAGCCACAGCTACAGTAGCACCAACCATAGGGTTGTTACCCATACCGATAAGACCCATCATCTCAACGTGAGCAGGAACTGATGAAGAACCGGCGAACTGAGCATCTGAGTGCATACGTCCCATAGTATCTGTCATACCGTAGGAAGCAGGACCTGCTGCCATGTTGTCCGGGTGAAGTGTACGGCCTGTACCACCGCCTGAAGCAACTGAGAAGTACTTCTTGCCTGCCTCAATTCTCTCCTTCTTGTAAGTACCTGCAACAGGATGCTGGAATCTTGTAGGGTTAGTTGAGTTACCTGTGATGGATACGTCAACATTCTCCTTCCACATGATTGCAACGCCCTCTGTTACATCGTTAGCGCCGTAGCAGTTAACCTTAGCTCTAGGACCGTTGGAGTAGGACTTACGGAATACTTCCTTAACCTCTCCTGTGTGGTAGTTCATCTCTGTCTCAACGTATGTAAAGCCGTTGATTCTTGAGATAATCTGTGCAGCGTCCTTGCCAAGTCCGTTAAGGATAACACGGAGTGGCTTCTGACGTACCTTGTTAGCATTGTTAGCGATACCGATAGCACCCTCAGCAGCAGCGAATGACTCGTGGCCTGCTAAGAAGCAGAAGCAGTCTGTCTCTTCCTCAAGTAACATCTTACCGAGGTTACCATGACCAAGACCAACCTTTCTCTGGTCTGCAACAGAGCCAGGAATACAGAAAGCCTGTAAGCCCTCACCGATTGCAGCAGCAGCCTCTGAAGCCTTGCGTGCATTCTTCTTAATAGCGATTGCAGCACCTACAATGTAAGCCCAGCAAGCGTTCTCAAAACAAATTGGCTGTACGCCCTTGATCATGTTGTAAACATCAAGGCCGGCATCCTTAGTAATCTTCTCAGCTTCCTCGATAGAAGCGATTCCATAGCTATTTAAAACAGAATTGATCTTGTCAATTCTTCTTTCATATGATTCAAATAAAGCCATTATACTGTCCTCCTGATTATTCTACTCTTGGATCGATGATCTTTACTGCATCAGCAACTCTTCCGTACTGACCCTTAGCCTTCTCCCAAGCTGTGTTAGCATCGTCACCCTTCTTGATGAAGTCTGTCATCTTGCCAAGGCTTACGAACTGATAACCGATAATCTGACCCTCATCATCAAGAGCGATTCCTGTTACATAGCCCTCTGCCATCTCAAGGTAACGAGGTCCCTTCTTAAGAGTACCGTACATTGTACCAACCTGTGAACGAAGACCCTTACCAAGATCCTCAAGGCCTGCTCCAACCGGAAGACCTTCCTCAGAGAAAGCACTCTGTGTTCTACCGTAGATAATCTGTAATGCGAGCTCTCTCATAGCTGTGTTGATAGCGTCACATACAAGGTCTGTATTCATAGCCTCTAATACTGTAAGGCCAGGTAAAATCTCAGCTGCCATAGCTGCTGAATGTGTCATGCCTGAGCATCCGATAGTCTCGACAAGAGCCTCCTGGATGATACCCTCCTTAACATTAAGAGTGAGCTTGCAGGCACCCTGCTGTGGTGCACACCAGCCTACACCGTGTGTAAGACCGGAAATATCTGTAACCTGCTTATTTCTTACCCATTTTCCTTCTGTAGGAACCGGCGCTGCGCCATGATGTACGCCCTGAGCGACTGTACACATCTTTTCTACTTCATGTGAATAAATCATTGTAAAACTCCTTTCAGAATCAGATTCCATTTGCGAAGCTGTCTGTGTGGCGTGTCTGGCACCACTCTCCGCAATTACCTGTATTTTCTCATATTTCGACAAAAATTTCAAGTACTAAGTTGGTCATTAAGCAAAATATTGTTTTTTATTTAACAATTATTTCATGCTTTAAATATCTAAATCCCATGTCAGACAAATATTTATATAAATCCGGACCGGAGCTTTTGACTCCCAATAATACCTGAACAACGTATTGCAAAACCTGCCTCACCCAACTATCATAACTCAGACAGGCAATACTCTGGTGTCCATTTACCTATTATAACCCTCTTATTGTAAAAGCAACTCTCTGCTCCTTCTCAGCACTCACACAATACTCCGGGTACACCGGTGCGCCCCAGCTGTCATCGCCGCCGACACCGCGCGCAGCACCGAGGATTCTGACAAACGTATAGCGCGTATCCGGCAGGTCATTTATCTTATATGCGCTCTGAAGCTCCTGCTGTGAGCATGGCAGAACCGTCATGTCGAACGGCTTTTCCAGCGCATCTATTCTCAGGCCGTGCCCGAACTCATCGACAACCTTTACATAGCGCACATCATGGCGGTTGCCGCACTCCTGCGGGTCAAGGTAAGGTGTGACATTGTCTGCCACTCTTGCCTTATATATTCCAAGCTTTGCCCCGGCACAGCGGTCATTATAGTTCTCCTCAGGTCCTCTTCCGTAAAACTCCATTCGGTCAAACATCTTATCCATGGTAATATTTACGCCAAATACAGCCATCTGAGGAAGTCCTTCCCTTCCATTAAACCTTCCTGTACATTCCACACTTCCATCCGGCAGCATGCGGTATTCCACTTCACCGTCCGACACGGGATTCGTATAAAATGTATAATGGCAAATAATTTTCACCGCTGCGATACTCTTTGCAAACTCAGCCCCCTTAAATCCGGTTCCGTAAAGTGCATCCGTCCTGTCAAGAATAAATTCATCAGGTGTGACTGTTCCATCAAGTTCACGTCCGTCCCTCAGCTCATACACAACCTTCACGCCATCACATCTTTGCATCTGGCTGACGCCCTGCCATACGGCACTTGTCACAGGGAAAGCATTTCCCTTGTCATTGTCGGTTGCCGCACGGAAAAATTCAAGTGTCGGAACCTTCTCTATAGTCTCAAGTCCCTTGACACGGAAAGATATAAGTCCGCCCTCCTGACGGGAGAATATTGCATGTGTGTGTCCCGCTTTGACGCCTATACAGATTGCCCCCATTACCACATCATCAAAATACTTAACCTCATCGCCCGGCTCAGCTTTATCTGATTTAACATTTTTTACCACAGCCGGTTCACTCTGTCCCCATGCCGCCACATGTCCTACATTCGCCCATGGTCTGTAACCCATAAGAACGGCGCGGCACTCCATGACATACTCACCGTCATCCTCCATTGAAGGAAAGCTTACCGGAACGAATTCCTCCTCACCTGCGGCCACATCACGCGCAAAGGTTCCTGCCCACACAGCCTTTCCGTCCTTTAACAGGCGCACCTCAAACATATAGTCATCCGTCGACTCAAAAAGATTCTCATTTACGATAAGTACGCCCTGCTTTGTCAGATGAAGCTTGATATTCTGATAGAGATATTTTACCTCCTGCGCCTTTGGCGATAGCTTTCTGTCTGCAAACACTATCCCGTCTCCGCTGAAATAATAATCGCAAGGTCTCTCCTTGAAATCTCCGCCAACCTTGAACTCGAGGCTTCCCGGTGTAATATTAGGAAGCTTCTCATAGGTCCGGACATTTCCGTACCTGCCTATGACATCCTCATCTATCAGCTTTCCGTCCCTCGTAAGTATCGCCTGATCTGCAAAATCCCATATAAAGCCACCCTGATACTGCTCATAGTCATACTCAAGCTTAGTGTATTTTTCCATGCCGCCGCAGGAATTCCCCATTGCATGCATATACTCACAGCTTATATAAGGCTTCTGCGGCCTGCTCTCAAGATACTCCCTTATCTCATCAGGCTTTGCATACATCCTGCTCTCCATGTCGGTTATATCCGAATAGCGTCTGTCATGCACACAGCCCTCGTAGTGCACCAGTCTCTCCGGATTTCTTTCATGGAAAAATCTGCTCATTGCAAGAATATCCTCGCCCGCATGTGCCTCATTTCCACATGACCAGATAAGCACGCTGGGATGATTTTTGTCCCTCTCAAGCATTGACTTCGCCCTGTCAAGTACGTTCTCCTTCCACATCGGTTCACTGCCCGGTGTTATGTAAGGTGCCTCATTTCCGGTGTTGACAGCCCATGTTCCATGCGTCTCAAGGTTGGTCTCATCTATAAGATATACTCCGAACTCATCGCACAGCTCATACCAGCAGCTCTGGTTAGGATAATGGCTTGTCCTTACAGCGTTGATATTAAGGCTCTTTATTATCCTTATATCCTCAAGAAGCTCCTCCTTCTTAAGCGCTCTTCCGTTCACACATGAAAACTCATGCCTGTTCACACCCTTAAAGACGATACGCTTTCCGTTTATGCACATCACACCGTTTTTCATCTCAAAGGTTCTGAAACCGATTCGCTGCGGAATATACTCCACAAGCTCACCATCCTCATTGTATACGGATATGTTAAGAAGATACAGGTTCGGAACCTCCGCACTCCAGGTCAGCACCTCCGGAACCTCCGCCTTAAAATGCATGCTCTCCTTTATCGCAAGTCCCATTCTCATAAGAACGCTCTTGCCGGTCTTATCAACAAGCTCATATCCGACTGTTCCTGCTATATTTCCTTCGATTTTAAGCTCACAATCAAGTGTGCCTATACTGTAGTCATCCTTAAGACCTGCCTTTACAAAAATATCCCTCACATGTGTGTCCGGCACGGCATAGATGAACACATCACGGAATATTCCGGAAAATCTGAAAAAGTCCTGATCCTCAAGCCAGCTCGCACTGCTGTGCTTGTACACCTCAACCGCAAGCTTGTTTCCTTTCTCCCTTATAAACGGTGTTATGTCCCACTCCGACGGTGTGAAGCTGTCCTCCGAATATCCCACAAAGGTGCCGTTTATCCACACATAGAATGCCTTCTCAACACCCTGGAACGATATGTAGGTCTTTTTTCCAAGAAGTGCCTCATCCACATCAAAATACGTCACATATGACCCGACCGGATTATGCTTTGCAGGCACAAAAGGCGGTCGCAGGTTCTCATGTCCCTCCCAAGGATACATAACATTGATATACTGGCAGGTGTCATAGCCTGCAAGCTCTATATGCCCCGGAACCTTTATATCGGAAAAACCGCTTATATCGAAATTCTCCTCATAAAAATCCTTCACCCTCTTATCAGGCACATCTGCATACGAAAATTTCCATGTTCCGTTAAGGCTCTGTCTAAGCGGCATATCAAGCCCATACTCCGTGACCTTCTCCTCATAAAAAGCATGGTCTGAGTGTGCCTCCTCCCTGTTCACCTTAAAAACCTCCGGATCTGCTATCCAGCACTCATCCGCATATATAACTCTCTCCATAGCGCTATCTCCATTTTTATAAAATCTTATAGCTAATTCTACCATTATGCACAACACTATGCAATTTAAACTTTATAACCAGCTTAATAATTAAGCCAGATGGCAGACAAAACGAAAACGGCACAGCCGGAACCGGCTGTGCCCCATTCCTCCGCCTTGCATATGAAACAATCATTCGGCGTCAATGTATCAGAAACCTATTTTTCGGTGTACTAGAACAAAAACCTCGCCCAGTAAAACAGTGACTTTATAATATTTTTCCTCACCCTGCGCGTTGTGGTTATTTCCTGCAGCACAACATTGTCAGGCTTGTCATAGCTGCCATCCGGCAATGCGGTTACCGCAGACTTTTCATATTCCGACATGATACCGCGAAGCTGCGCATTCAGCTCATCGCTTTTAATCACAAGCATAAGCTCTGTGTCAAGATATGCGCTCCTCATGTCCATGTTGAATGAACCGACCACGGATATATCATCGTCAATCACCATGCTCTTTCCGTGGTATGACACCCCTCCATCGTATTCTAAGAGAGTGACACCCGTATCAAGCATTCTGTCCCTGTTCTTTTCAAGATCCGCCGCCCCGAAGCTGTTGCCATTGTTAGCAACGGAATTAGTCATTACCGTGACATCTTTTCCTGCGGCTGCGTCCTTCAGAGTATCATACATCATATCATTGCAGATTATGTACGGTGTGTGAAGCTTGACGGAATCCTCCGCACTGTCTATAAGGCTCATAAGCTTATGCCACACAACAGGCTCCTTCACTCCGGCATTCACCGGATTTGAAAGCAGTGCTATGCTCTCAACCGGAAACGTATTATCCTCATAAGAATAATTCTCCAGAAGCTCCTCATGCTCAGAGCAGTATTTTTCGTAGTCCTGTGCTATGCGCTCCGCTGCGTGCTTCACACAATACCTGTCCGCAAGACTTTTTCCATGAGCGTACCTGCTGCATTCACCGCTGTTTTTTACCGTCTCATAGTAGGCTGAAAGCTCATTTACCGAAGCCTTCTCCTGCTCCTCCGCCGGAGTACTTCTCCACACCAGCACATCTCTGTCATAATTTTTATAGTCACTGTAATCGCCAAGAAAATAGTTGAATGTATTTCTTCCACCAAGCATATATATCTGCCTGTCAACAATGAGATACTTGTCATGCATACGTGCCATGCCCTTGTACATGGTAAACGGATTTATCTCATTGTACATCATAAAGCTTACATTCTCCTTGGCAGACAACGCATAGAAGTAAGGATTCCACTTCGTATGTAAGACACCATCAAAGCCATCCACAAGGACATTTACATTTACGCCCCTGTCGGCTGCCTCGCACAGCGCACCCAGCATTATCCTGCCGCTCTCATCCGACATAAAATCAAAGGTTGAAAGGATTATCTCCGACTGAGCATTCTGTATCATCCGTACTCTGCTTAAAAGTGCCTCCGAATTGTCCTCGACAATGACTGCTCTCTCAGTGCCATCCGTATTCCACATGGCAGCCTGCTTATCGCCATCATACTCCGGCTGCCTGTAGCTTCCGATAACCGCTATCGCAAGATTAACACTCACATACACAAGCACGAACACAAGTATTGCCGTCACCGGCTTCCACATCTTTATTTTTCCGCTCGTCACCGGCTTATTCATAAACACTCGCGCATAGTAGACTATATAGCATGCAAACGAAAAGATATTCATAATTATGCAAATTGAGATAATAAGTCCCGCCGCAAAATAGGACATGTCAACGACAAGCAGCAGTATAACCATCGCCCCATAGAGCACAGCCGTACATAGCTTTCCGTACCATCTTGCGCCATCCATCATGCTTCCCTTTTTTAACATGATGGCACCCATGATTCCCATGAACATTTCCTTCACAACGAAAAGTATCACAAGATACCTCATCGTCGGATAGCGGAATGACAGGCTTATGAACACCGCCGCCTGCGTAAGCTTATCAGCCACAGGGTCAAGCACCTTGCCCCACTCCGTTATCATGTTGAGATGTCTGGCGATTTTTCCGTCAAAGCAGTCCGTAAGCCCTGATATTCCCAGAATGACCGCCGCCGCAATGTAGTCCGCCCTGCTGTCGGCACCTATATACACCGCCATGAATATAGGAATGAGTATTATGCGGAAATATCCCATAAGATTCGGGATTGTAAACAAGTCCTTCCTGCTGTTAATCAGACGTTTCATAATCCATCTCCTTTCCTGTCTGGGACAGGGGTCTGACCCCTATGTCCCAAAATGGGACAAGGGGTCAGACCCCTGTCCCAGATTTTTTATCCCTCAAACTGGCTGTTGTAAAGCTGTGCATAGAAACCATTCTGTGCCAAAAGCTGCTTGTGATTTCCCTGCTCTATGATATCTCCGTCCTTCATCACAAGAATGACATCCGCATCCCTTATCGTTGAAAGTCTGTGCGCTATTACGAAGCTCGTTCTTCCCTTCATAAGGTTTGCCATCGCATCCTGTATGTGCTGCTCCGTTCTGGTATCTACCGAGCTTGTCGCTTCATCAAGAATCATTATCCTGTTGTCGGCAAGTATGGCTCTGGCTATTGTGAGAAGCTGCTTCTGTCCCTGTGACACGTTGCTTGCCTCCTCGTTAAGCTCCATATCATAGCCGCCGGGCAGTGTCCTTATAAAGTGGTCTGCGTTGGCTGCCTTAGCTGCCGCGATGACCTCCTCGTCGGTCGCATCAAGACGTCCATATCTGATATTTTCCATGATTGTTCCCTTGAATAACCATGTATCCTGAAGCACCATTCCGAACGCCTCGCGAAGATTCCTTCTCTCAAAGTCCTTCACATTTTCACCGTCCACCTTGATACAGCCGGAGTTCACATCATAAAAGCGCATGAGGAGCTTGACCATGGTGGTCTTTCCTGCTCCTGTAGGGCCAACGATTGCAACCATGCTTCCCGGCTCCACATGACATGTAAAATCATGAATGACAGGCTTCTGTGGGTCATAGCCGAACCTGACATGCTCAAACTCAACCTCACCCTTGATATCCTCAAGTCTTACCGGATTCTCGGTAACCGGCTCCTCTTCCTCGTCAAGGAACTCGAATATTCTCTCCGCAGCGGCAGCCATCGACTGTAACATGTTAAATACCTGTGCAATCTGTGTTATAGGCTGTGTAAAGCTCCTTACATACTGTATGAACGCCTGAATATCACCTACCGTAATCGAACCGGCAACCGCAAGCATGCTGCCTGTCACAGCCACCGCAACATAGCCAAGATTTCCTACAAATGTCATTATAGGCTGCATAAGTCCCGATAAGAACTGTGATTTCCACGCAGATGCGTAGAGCTTTGCGTTCGTCTCCTGAAAATCCTGATTTACCTTTTCCTCACGGTTAAATGCCTTGATTATCGTATGTCCGCTGTAGGACTCCTCTATTGTTCCGTTGATGTCTCCTAAGTATTCCTGCTGTGCCTTGAAGTACTTCTGAGAATGTTTTACAACAGCACTTATCAAAAATGCCGATATCGGAAGTATCACAAGCGCGATGAGCGTCATAAGCGGGCTTATCGTCATCATCATTATGAACACACCAATGAGTGTTGTAACAGATGTTATAAGTGTTGTGATACTCTGGTTGAGGCTCATTCCGAAGGTATCAACATCATTGGTTATTCTTGAGAGCACCTCACCGACAGTCTTAGACTCAAAATATGCCAGAGGCATTCTGTTAATCTTCCCGGAAATTTCCTTTCTCATTCTGAAGCTTAATTTCTGCGATATACCGCTCATTATATATCCCTGTATAAATGAAAACAACGCACTTACACAGTACAAGCCAAGAAGTATAAGCAAAATAACACCTATCTTGTGAAAATCAATGCCCGCTCCGCCTGACACCTTTGATACAAGACCGTTGAATATCTCGGTTGTCGCCTTTGACAGCACCTTCGGTCCTACTATGTTAAAGACCGTTCCGGCAACGGCACTTATCATTACAAGCACTATCGCTATCTTATAGCTTCCGATATAGGACAATATTTTCCTTGTTGTGCCATTAAAGTCCTTCGCCTTCTCGCCCGGCATCATGCCGCCGTGCCCACCCGGACCACGTCTGCCCATATTTCTGTTTTTTGAATATTCTCTATTATCGCCCATCCTTTAAGCCTCCTCTCCTGCAAGCTCCGCTTCGGAAAGCTGGGATTTTGCAATTTCAAGATATTCAGGACAGTTCTTTAAAAGCTCCCTGTGTGTTCCCTTTCCAACAGTCCTGCCTTCATTAAGAAGTATAATCTGGTCTGCATTCATAATGGTTGAAATTCTCTGAGCAACTATAATCACGGAAGCGTCCTTTGTTCTCTTTGAAAGTGCCTTTCTAAGTGCCGCGTCCGTCTTAAAATCAAGCGCCGAAAAGCTGTCATCAAACACATATACCTTAGGCTTTACAGCAATGGCTCTGGCAATGGATAGTCTCTGCTTCTGCCCTCCGGACACATTCGTTCCGCCCTGCGCGATGGATTCAGCGTAGCCATCCTTCCTGCTGTCAATAAACTCGGCCGCCTGCGCGATAGCAGCCGCCTCCTTCATATCCTCATCAGTGACAAAATCCCCGCCGTACTTGATATTGCTCTCAATCGTTCCCGAAAAGAGCACACCCTTCTGAGGCACAAGACCTATATGGCTTCTAAGCTCCTTCTGCGACATATCGCGGATATCCACGCCGTCAAGCGTTATGCTTCCCTCCGTGACATCGTAGAATCTGTCTAATAAATTTACCACCGTGGATTTTCCACAGCCTGTGCTTCCTATGATTGCTGTTGTCTTTCCCGGTTCAGCCTTGAAGCTCAAGCCGGAGATTGCGTTCTCACTTCCACCATCGAATCTGAATGAAACATTCCTAAACTCGACAACTCCCTTGCAGTCTGTAAGCTTCCTGTCTGTATTTTCGGTGTCTGCCTTATCCGTTATCGTCTCTCTGGTGTTTAAAACCTCCTCGATACGATCTGCAGCAACGCCCGCTCTAGGAAGCATGACGGATATCATCGTTATCATAAGGAATGCCATGACAATCTGCATTGTGTAGGTTATGAATGCCATCATATCACCCACCTGCATGCGTCCGATGTCAATTCCCTTCGCACCCATCCATACTATAAGCACTGTAATCGCATTCATAATGAGCATCATCGCAGGCATCATCATGGACATGACACGGTTGGTAAAGAGCTGTGTTGACATGAGCTCCCTGTTCGCCTTGTCAAATCTCTCCTCCTCATGCTTCTCCCTGCTGAACGCCCTTATGACCATCGTACCCGTGAGTATCTCTCGTGATACTAAGTTTACGCGGTCGACAAGACTCTGCATCCTCTTAAACTTAGGCATGGCAACAACCATAAGCACAAGCACAAGCGAAAGCACCGCGCCAACAGCAACACCGATTATCCAGCCCATTCCGGTATCTGTTCCCATAACCTTTATGATACCGCCTATTCCTATTATAGGTGCATACAGGACAATTCTAAGCATCATGACCGATACCTGCTGTACCTGCTGTACATCGTTGGTGCTTCTTGTTATAAGAGAGGCTGTTGAAAATTTATTTATATCGGCATTGGAAAATCCGATAACCTTGGTAAAAAGCTTCTCTCTCAGGTCACGTCCTATAGCCGCTGCTGTTTTTGCCCCGATAAATCCCACTCCTATCGCTGCCGCAACCATGAGAAGTGTCATGGCAAGCATCTTAGCTCCTGTAATCAGAAGATAATTTCTCTGGATTGCATTAAGGTCATAGCCTAGAAGCGTATACTCACTCTTTACCAGCTCAACCGCCATCTGGGACTTCATTGAGGAAGCCATATCCCCCATGGCTGCCTCAGCCTGCCCTGCTACATCCGACAGTGCTTCCTTTGTCACAAGCCCTGCCCTATAACCGTCAACAAGCTGACTGACACTGTACTGACCGGATGTATCAACCGAATACACCATGCTCGCTGCAGTGAGCAGTGTATCATTTAACTTATCAAGCTCCTTCGATGACAATTTTTTTCTGACATACAACTCACCATCCATCTCGTAACATTCGTCCATGTACATAATTTCATCTTCACTCATAAAAAGCTTCAATGCCTCATATGTCTGCGCAGTGTACTTCTCTGCCGCCGCGCCCTCGATACCGCTCTGCTGTATTCCGACATCAACGATATCCGAGGTATATGACGGGAGCGATAGGTCACAGAACGCCTGGACACACAGAAGCAGCAGTATAGCAAGCACAGCAAGCTTGTGGTCAGCCAGATACTTAATCAATTTTCCCATAATTTCCTCATTTCCCACAGTACATCATCTATAATATGCCGTTGCGGTCAAAGGTTCACAACATTACCTTTATAATGTACTTAATGTATTTTTTACTGTTTACAAGCAATAATGCCACCCAGAAAAACTTAAGTCAACAGACTTTATGAAAAGTTAATATAACCTTTATAAGATTTCACTTTTATACAAAAAAGCTGCCGCACAGAAAACATCTGCTGCGGCAGCCACGCTGGGACAGGGACCAGACCCCTGTGTCCCAACCTTGGGACATGGGGTCTGGTCCCTGTCCCAAGG